>CBJMBI010000642.1:0-2690 GCA_966427955.1 uncultured Ktedonobacterales bacterium | reverse complement strand
CTGCGCCCATGGGATGCCAACTGGATAGCTGCATTTCGACAGGCTCTGGCGCAAGTGGAAGGACCAAAAATAATCTCGGCAGAGATATTCCGCCATTTTGATGCGTCGATTTTTCAGGGATGTATGGGACTTGAGTTCATTAATCGTTTGAATCACTATGCAAGTCTAGTATTGGGTCACCAAATCGAGAATGTTTTTGGACGCCATACCTCTTCGTGGAAACTTTGCTGCGATATCTTTCAAGAGTGGTACCTAGGCGACGAACTCTATATACGGGAATATGGTAAAGCTCCGATGCAAACGGGCAAGCGTGGTTGTATTTATTTCGAACAGCCTTTGTTGCCAGTAGAAGTGCTGCGTGGAGTGTTAGAAACAATACGCTCACAGGGATATGTTCTAGGTATTGCAACTGGGCGACCAGGGCGAGAGGCGACTGCCCCGTTAAAAAATTACGGTCTGTTAGAGTATTTTGACGAAGCGCATATTGTCACTGACATTGAAGTAGCTCAAGCAGAAGCTCTCTTGAAAGAACAAGGCAAGGCTTGTTCTCTGATCAAACCGCATCCCTATCCATTCTTACGAGCAGCCAATCCTGATTATCAATTTGATCAGTCTGTCAAGCTAGAGAGGAACTTTATAGTCGTCGGTGATACTCCCAGCGATGTCTATGGTGGTCGTGCTGCTGGAGCTATTACTGTGGCTGTACTAACAGGAGCACGTTCAGAAGAGGCTCGTCTCCTATTAGAACAAAGTCAGCCAGACTTTATCGTAGAAGATGTGACCAAGGTTCCTGCATTACTAACACGTCTTGATGATCTCGCAACCATTCGGCAGTCACAATTTAGTAAGCCAGAAAAGGCCGACCCGCTTTGAGTGTTACCCGCTATTAACTCTCGATCTGCTAGATTGTGAAAAATGGTCTGCTAAGATCTGCTGGCTAGGGCTCTCGTAGACGAGAGAGATGGGCAATTTTGTCGTAGACTGGTACAAGAATAAATAGCTTTTGAAAGGCGAATAATAGGCTGATATGATTGCTATTATTGATTATGGTGCAGGAAACATCCGTAGCATCGAAAAAGCATTGGAGCAGGTGGGAGCACAGGTGCAAGTTACCGATGATCCTGCTGTGGTCAAAAATGCTCAAGCTGTCGTGCTTCCTGGTGTAGGCTCTGCTGGTGCTGCGATGGATCGGATGACAAAGTGTGGCTTGGATGATGCTATTCGTGAGGCGACGCGACAAGGGAAGCCCTTCCTGGGCATTTGTCTGGGGATGCAGTTGTTGGCCGAGCATCATGCTGAAGGAGAGGTTGCTGGGCTAAAGCTGTTCCGTGGAGGAGTGCAGCGTATTCCACATGGTCCCAAAATCCCTCATATGGGATGGAATCAGGTCTCGCCTCTCCATGAGGATCTAGCTATATTTGCTGATATACCACCAGTGTCGTATTTTTACTTTGCCCACTCTTATTATGTAGAGCCATATGATCGAGACGGTGTGGCCGCAGTGACTGACTATGGCTCGCCCTATTGTAGTGTCATTGCAACCAGTCAGGTGTGGGGGACGCAGTTCCATCCAGAGAAGAGTGGTGCTCTTGGTTTGCAAATGCTCAAGAATTTTGTGAAATGGGTGAATGGATGATCATATTACCAGCTATTGATATCAAAGATGGTCGCTGTGTACGACTCTATCAGGGAGATTATTCTCAGGTAACGACTTATGATACTGACCCGGTCCAAGTAGCATTACGCTGGCAAGATGCTGGAGCCTCTTGGTTGCACATTGTTGATCTGGATGGGGCGGCACAGGGATCACCTGTCAATGCCGATCTCATCGGGCGTATTCGTGCTGCAACTACGCTGCATATTGAGGTTGGTGGTGGTATGCGTTCTCTGGCCCATATTGAGCAGATTCTTGGCCTGGGTGTGGATCGTGTCATCCTTGGCACGGTAGCCATTACTGATCCAGCACTATTACAGGATGCATTGACTCGCTGGGGTGAGCAGATTGTGGTGGGGTTGGATGCACGCGATGGTTGGGTTGCTATTTCGGGCTGGCGTGAGACATCAAAAGTCAAAGCTGTGACGTTGGCTTCTGAATTATGTAAAGCTGGTGTGCAGCGTTTTGTCTATACCGATATTGCTCGTGATGGAGCACTCACTGGTCCCAATCTACCTGCATTGAAAGAAATGCAAAATGCTATTTCCAGCGCTTTAATTGCATCGGGTGGTGTGAAGTCACTTGCTGATTTGCAAGCACTGGCAAGCTTAGGTGTAGAGGGCACAATTGTAGGTAAGGCGATTTATACAGGTGATGTAGATCTGGCTGTTGCTATTCGCGAGATTGAAAGGTTGTAAGATGCTAACCAAGCGTATTATTCCTTGCTTAGATGTGATGAAGGGACGAGTGGTCAAAGGTGTCAGTTTCGTGAATCTGCGGGATGCTGGTGATCCTGTTGAACTGGCGGCCTATTACAATCAAGAAGGTGCTGATGAAATCACTTTTCTTGATATTACGGCTTCGTATGAAGGCCGTGCAACTATGCTGGATGTCGTGCGGCGTACAGCAGAGCAAGTTTTTATTCCTGTGACTGTCGGTGGAGGAATTCGCTCGGTAGAAGATATTCGTGCAACTCTTGGGGCAGGAGCGGACAAAACTTCGCTCAATACAGCGGCGGTACAAAATCCGGATCTGA
>CBJMBI010000641.1:0-2697 GCA_966427955.1 uncultured Ktedonobacterales bacterium | reverse complement strand
ACAAGCATGCCTCTCACTAACACCGCCAACTGCAACCATAACGCTTACCCCAGACCAGACAATATTGAACAATCACTATGTTTTCACTGGCATCCAAGGGGCACCAGATCCAGCAGAACGTCAAATAGCCATACGTCAGATCACTGCCACTGTTCCAGCACAAGCACGTACCAGTCAAGCAACTGGACATGGGCAAACGCCAGGGAGCGCAGCACAAGGGTCTCTCACTTTTTTCAATGGAACGAGTGCTGAGCAGACCATTCCCAAAGGCTCTTCAATCACCTTCAAAGATCTTACCATTCTCACAGATGCAGACGCCCACTTGCCACCAGGCAACCCACCGGCACCGATGCCAAGCACGAGTGTACCAGCCCATCTGGCTCAAATTGGGAGCAGTGGCAATTTGCCAGCCAAGGCCTTTTCGCAAACCTGTTGTAATAGCAATGCCATTTATGTTCAGAATAACGCTTTCTCAGGAGGCAAAGACCCCCAATCGTTTTCTCTGGTCACACAGCAGGACATTGATCTAGCAATGTCACCGCTCATCGAGCCACTGAAAGAGCAAGCCCAACAAGCCCTGCAAACAGACATTCACCCAGGAGAGCAGATGGTCAAGGAATCACAATGCTTTCCAATAAGCAGCAGCAATGTCGCAGCCGGAGCACAAGCTTCTACCGTGACAGTCTTTGTTTCGGCCAGATGCACGGGCCTGGTTTACGACCAGCAGGGAGCCCTAGCTTTGGGAGAAAATTTGCTCACACAAGAGGCATCAAAGCAATTGTCAGCAATCTATGCATTAGCAGGCCAGCTTGTAAGCACAGTGACAGCCACAACCATCAACGAGCAAGGACAGTTTTTTGTGACTGTCGGTGTTTCAGGAACCTGGATAGCTCACTTGAACCAATCACTGGAGCAGGCACTCACGAAAAAAATTGCAGGCAAGACAAGTAAAGCAGCACAAAGCTTGCTCTTAGCTTCTGGTCGTGTCAAGCAAGCTCGTATTCAACTTTTTCCGCAGGGACAGGACACACTTCCTACGGATATCCATGCGATTAAGATGGTAGTTGTAGCATAAGCAAATTGAGAACTACTCAGGTGCTCTTTTAAAGGGTAACCTGAAACTATAGCAATGCCTACTACAGCAACTACAGCAACGACTACAGCAACCTGGACAACTATATACAAGAGTTGACCAACAAGGGCAAACAAAGAGCAAACTTTTTGAGCTGAGAAAGGACCAAGAAGAACATCAGCAAACAAATCGGATCGCCTCCGTCCCTTGGCATTCCCCATTCTGGTGAAACCGTATGAAATGGCTTTACAGGCCAGCTCATACGGTTCTTTTGTTAGCTCTTGGCTGAGGTTGACATCAAAACTGACATCAAAAGCAACTTTAGCTGTTAAAGAGATCGTCTAGTTTCTCCATAGCGTCTTTCTGCATTGTCGGCAGCACATGAGAGTAAGTGTTGAGTGTCATGCCTATTTCACTGTGACCTAAGATCTCCTGTACTACTTTGGGATGTACTCCCTTAGCAAGAAGCATAGTAGCAGTACAATGACGCAAGTCATGAAAGCGGATATCAGGCAGGCCAGCTTTCTCTAAAAGTAGCTTTAGCTGGACGAGCACATCATAACCTGGATTTAGATGCTCACCCAGAGGCTTGCAAAACACATAGTCGTTGTTTTGCCAGAAAGGACCAGCAGCCTCTTTCCACTGTTGCTGTATCTCTCTATGCCTTTTAAGAGCTTCAATAGCAAAGGAGGTTAGGCCAATGCTACGTCTACTTTTTGCTGGCTTTGGTTCAGCTTCTTGATACCCTTGTCCCGTTGGCATGCGGACTAATGCACGCCGCACCTGGAGTACACCTCTCTCAAAATCAATATCTTGCCATTTCAGTCCCAGCAATTCACCTCGACGCATACCAGTTGATAAGGCGAGGATAAAAAGTACCTCTTGAGGATGACCCTTAGCTGCCTCTAGCAATTTTTGAACTTGCTCAAGTGTGAGAGGAGTGATTTCTTTACGTACTACCCTTGGAGGTGACACTAAATCACAGACGTTACGAGCAATTAGCCCTAGCCGGACAGCTTTGTCTAGAGCTGTGTGAAGCATAGTATGAATAGCAGCCACGGTTTTAGGTTTGAGTCCACTCTCTATTTTGCGGGTGTACAGTCGGTCCAGATGCTGAGCTGTAAGTTTTTGTAGGGTGAGCTTGCCCAGAGTTGGAACTAGATGTAAACGTATAATAGCTTCATAGCGTTCATAAGTTCGTGGACGTATACTCTTGTGCGATTGAAGCCATTCCTTTAAGTATTGCTCTAATGTCTGTTGAGGACCTGTTACAAGCGTTCCTTGCTGTTGCTCATGTTGGACCTTCCTAAGTATTTCCATTGCTTCTTTCTTACTTGAAGCATAGTAATACTTACGCTTGCCATCTTCTAGTGAGATTGCAACTTGATACCGACCATCTTTACGTTCTGTGATAGAACCTTCCCCATGTCCTCTATGTCCTTTGCTGCGTCCCATTATATATCTCTCCTTCATAATACTAATAAAAACCCGCTCTACCACTGTTGGAGGCGGGTTTTATTCCATGGAAATGTGTAACTTATTTACACTATCTACTTTTCTCGAAATTCTATCCACCGTTGTAAAGCTTCACGCCGTACACGGAGAGTACTACCAAATGGCACAGT
>CBJMBI010000640.1:0-2701 GCA_966427955.1 uncultured Ktedonobacterales bacterium | reverse complement strand
TCCGCACTTTCTGCCCACCGCTCACATATGCAACACTTACACACAATAACTCGGCAGCAGTAGAAATTAAACGCGAGAGAATAGCAATAATTGCTGCTAAGTCAGCAGGTAAAAGCGGAAAAGCGAGGATAAACAATGTGGTAATTGCAGCCTCACGAAATCCCAGGCCGCTAGGAGTAATAAAGCTCACAAAACCAATATCCCAGGCAATTGCATAAATACCAATACAAATTGGCAAGAGTGACAGTGGAGTATCTGACCAGATACTCCGTAACAAGATAAAGAATGCTCCCCCAGCAATTATCCAGCTTCCACACCAAGCAAGAGTGATAAGCAAAATATCTCGATAACGCAACGACAACTCTACAGGATCACGCTTTAGGAGGCGTAATGCAAGCATCAGTAGAGTATTAAGCACACGCGGATGCAAACCAATCAAGAGAGCAAGTATACTCGCTATGCCCAAGATAACGAGCAGTGGCGCTCCCATAGCAAGGACACTGACGGCCGAAATATTGTTCCAGAACAAGAGGCTCATAGCAAAAATAAGAGCGCCTGCGGCAAGTTTTGTGATTAGCTCAATCGTTATACTGGCAAATGCAACGGGACGAGATACGCCATACTTTCCTATCCATAAGATGCGTGTCAGCACATGCCAGATATTTCCTGGAATATAGCGCACAAACTCTGAAGCTAGATAGATACGCAGACATGGTCGCAAATCCAACACAAAACCAAGGCGAGCTAGCACTCCACGCCAGATAAGACCGTAAGATACTTCCTGCAACAAAAATCCTAGAAATGCCAGTGCTAGAAGCCAGGGATTTAACTCAAACCTATGGGTCATTAAATCATGCCATTCCTGGTTTCCATTCTTGCTAACAAAGAAAACCACTGCCAAGAAAATAATAACGGGCAAAGCAATTTGCCAGATACGCTTTTTAGGACGTTTTCCTGAATGCCCGCCAAATCCCTTCCACTGCTTTTTCTGCATTAATATAGTTCCTGCCTGATATTGTACTCTTCTCCACGCTGGAACGCATAGTGGCGGATCATCTCACTCTGCAGACCAGTCAAAAAGAACTGTAGACCAAAGATCATCAATAGAATACCAACAAAAAGCATCGGGTGGATATGGATAGGCTGATGATCGATAAAATAACTGCTCATAACGACCCACAGATCTACAAGAAAACCCAACAACATTGTGCAGAACCCAAGCGGGCCAAAGAGTCGCAAGGGAGTACGCAGAAAAGTCGTTAGAAATAGAATATTGAGCAGATCAATCAATCCACGCGCAAAACGACGTGCCCCAAACTTTGAGACACCAAACTGGCGTGGATAGTGATGGACTTTAATTTCTGTAACCCGAAAACCACGCGATTCTGCAATAACAGGAATAAAACGGTGGAAATCTCCATATAGTTTCAAATACGGGTCTTCAATGACCTCACGACGATAAGCTTTAAAACCATTGTTAATATCATGCAAATGAACTCCTGTCATTTTGCGTACTAACCAGTTAAAAATACGCGAAGGGAATGTTTTTGAAAAAGGGTCCAACCGTGGAAATTTCCAGCCTGAAACCAAATCATATCCTTCGTCAAGCTTTTCAAGAAATCTGGGAATTTCCTGCGGGTCATCTTGCAGATCCCCATCCATAGTAAAGATAATGGAACCTTGGCAACGACTAAAGCCAGCAACGAGTGCAGCTGTTTTCCCAAAATTTCTCCGAAAGCGGATCACACGGACAATGCCAGGATGCTCATCATATAATTTTTTCAACTCACCAAAAGTACCGTCAGCACTCCCATCATCAACAAAAATGACTTCATAGCGCTGCCCTACCTCCTCAAGCTGTGCAGATAATTTCTCAAATAGGATTCGCACACTCTGCACTTCATTCATCACAGGAACAACAATAGAAAACATGACTTCTTGAGGTGAAGATGCAGGACTTAATAGGTCAGATACAGCAGGACGAACTAATTCTGTTTCTTGCATGCTTTCAATTCTCCACTCACAAAGACGCGACAAGGAAGCCCCATACTTGAATGTGGGGAGAATTCGCCGCCTCTGGCTGCTCCTTTGGAGCCCTTGCGCAAGTAATGGTGGCCTTACAGGATTTGACAGAGAGATGCCTAGCACGAGGCTATAAATCTTCTTCACTACTACAACGAACTAGTACTAGCAACAGGCACACATTCTAGCTCTTTATTACCAAATAGCTCTCCATGGTTTTAGGTTCCCTGAAGGGCAAGTGGACAGCATAAAGGGTTGCTATTTGTCAAAGTTTATGGTATAATTAGGTCACATCAAGAGTAGGTAAATTCAAAGCTACTTTGATGGTTCTTCATCTGGGGATGTCGGGTTTCGACAGGTGATTAGATTGAAGAATTGCAGGTCGAGGTGTCGGTATGCACTCTCGTTAAACAACCGACGCAAAATTAGCTGCCGAAAAGAAATTTGCAGCCCCTGGTAAGGTTCTCCCCTTCGCTTCGAAGAAGAGCAACTTTGTTCCAGCTCTCGCCCTCGCTGCCTAAGAAGTAGCGACGCGACGTCCGCCTAGCCTTTGACCGTGGGGCTAGTTCCGGGCGACACATACACGGAATGCGATAACGCAGACCGCCTTCTAAGCGTTATCTAAGACCAGAAGGCCAGCGTTTCCAGCATCCTGTCGATGGGAGTCTGAGGCGCTAAA
>CBJMBI010000639.1:0-2707 GCA_966427955.1 uncultured Ktedonobacterales bacterium | reverse complement strand
TGTATGCTCTATTCGAAGCTCCATCCGATGTACTCTCCAAATGCTTTCCGTGCTGAGCTATTGGATTATGTACGCCAACTCCAGCCAGATATAGTGGTCATACTGACAGATATATGGTGGTTGAAGGATATTAACTGCCCAGACATCGCCAATTTCATGCAAACAGCCGGCATTCCTTGGGTCTTCTATTACCCCATTGATGGCGATGCAGGCGAAAAGCGTCTGCCACCAAGTTGGGTACGCATTTTGAAGACCTTTGATCTGCCGATTGCGATGAGTCACTACGGTCGTGATGTAATGCAAGCCAATGGGGTGGAACCAGCCTATATTCCACATGGCGTTGATACCAAAGTGTTTCAGCCACCTGCTGATAAAGAAATTGCTAAGCTCAGTCTTGGCTATGAAGGCAAGTTTGTGGTACTCTCTGATGCCCGCAACCAGCTCCGCAAGATGTTGCCTCGAACATTAGAAATCTTCCGCCGCTTTGCAGCCCATAAAGATGATGTGATCCTACACCTGCATTGTGACCCAGATGATATATGTACTCGCACTCCTGAGTGTCATTACGACCTGCGATCGGATATTGCCTTTCTCAATCTCACTGAGAAAGTCTCTCTGACCAAAGGCATGTTCAGCTCTAAAGGGATACCGCTTGAGCAACTAGTACAACTCTACCAGGCCGCTGATGTCCATCTGCTCGCTTCATGGGGAGAAGGCTTTGGTCTGCCAACCCTACAAGCTGCGGCCGCTGGCGTAGTTCCACTGGCATTGGACTATACAACCAACCAGGAATTAGTGATGGGTCATGGAGAAGCCATCCGCGCCCGTCAGTGCTTGCTTGATCAGTTTGGTCTGCGTCGTGGTCTCATTGATATTGACGAGGCCGTCAGCAAACTGGAAAGGCTGTATCATGATCGGCAGTTGCTCGCCTCCAAGGCACAGATGGCTCGTGAGTTTGCCCTACCTTACGACTGGGAACACCTGCTTCCTCAGTGGGAGGAACTACTCTTGCGAGAGATCTCACGTAAAAGGACGAGTCCCTCCCCCTCAGTGAGCATCCCTGGTGATCACCATACAGAAGAAGGTTCACCTGATCTTACATATACCGAACCCAAAACTGACGATTTGGAGACAGACTCCTCCTCTGAAAATACAGAGCCTGAATATCCCATCAGAATTCCAGTGACCTTGCCTCTGGTCAAGTCCAGGCAGCGTATCCCTGGCTACATCTATGTAGCAAGCCAATGCGATGTCCCTACAGCACTGGCGTTACGGCGCATTTTCCCTGGCTTGAAAGTCTGGTCAACCATCACGCTTGACTTTGGCTCTCTTGTCTCGGACGACAAACCACTCCAGACGAAAGTAGTAGAGGCAAATGGTCCTGAATATCGCCCCCAATTAGCATTGAGCACCTTGGCCCTGGATCTAGGTTGTAGTGATTCTCGACTACCCATCGAGGCTGCTAAACTGGGAGTTCCTTGTATTGGATTAGCTCAACAGAGAGAACAAGCCAGCCTTTGGCCAGAATTGAGCTTGGCCAAGCCTGATCCTCTGATAGCTGCCAAATTAGGGCGTCAGATGCTTACAGAGCAGGGAATTGCTACTGATCTGTGTCTGAAGGCTCGTCAGGCACTGACAAGCATACTTACTCCTGTGAACGAAGGACTAGGATCTCTCAGAAAGTGACCACTCCTCATACATAAAAGAACGCCGCGTAAGCCCCATGCCTCAAGGCAAGAGATTTACGCGGTGGTGGTCATAACTATTCAGTCCCATTAGAAGCCTGGCAAGAAGTTGTCTCCTTACTGGCAATCTTCTCCAGCTTTGAGCTACTACCCAGAGACAAGGGCAAAGGAACAACTATTCCCTTGCCCAAATGCGGAGTTCGCTCGCCAAGGCCAGCTTGCCCCGTACTTTCCACCCCCCCATCGAGGGCAACATTAGTGAGCTAGCTGAATAGCTGTTGGGAGAAGGGGTAGACTCACTTGAGAATGGTTACCCCTACCGTACTTTGTTGACTGCAGATAGATCGGTTTTTGGCTCTTCCGCTCATACTTGGCTATTGCTAGATTGGAAGAAAGCAGCCCAACGCATCCGACACGGTGAAAAGTCCCCCGTCAGCAAAGTACTGCTACAACGGTCGTCAGAAAGATTAACCTCTTGTATTTCCCATGAGTTGCTTGGTTCTGAGAGATCAAGACTTAGCGAATCACTTCAGAACCCAAGCTAGAAGTCGCTGCTAATCCTTAACAGGTACCACAAGCAATGCTATCGAATGTGATATGTCCGTTGATGTGTATAGGAATAGTGCCGTTGAAGCAAGTCCCCAACGAGCCTACGGGTACGGGAGGAGGAGCATCAACTGCTCCATAAATAGCCTCAAGCTCTGCCTCGGTCAGCTCGATTTCTTCCAAAGTGCGTACGATATTGTCCATGTTAAATTTTCCTTTCCTTTGTTAAAAAAACTGTTCGTCTATGGTGATCAAAATATATCCTCACAGACCCAATTAAATATTGTATTTTCAAATGATAAATCCATTTCCTCTTAATTTCGTAGTTCAATGGACTTTCCAGCACAATATTTTTTTCGGGCTTTGATTGGATCACCTGATTTAAGTATAGAGGGGTCTCAGAACAGACAAAGTTAAATATTTTTAACGTGAGTTTTGGGTACAAATAGGCTATTTGCCATACACATCTTTGTTCA
>CBJMBI010000638.1:0-2707 GCA_966427955.1 uncultured Ktedonobacterales bacterium | reverse complement strand
TATAACAATGATTTATGGCAATTTATTGCGTGTATGGTAGTGCTCTGTCAAACTTCCTGGAACTCTTTTTGGCAGATCCTGTAATGAAGATAGTACTTTAGTTAGGAAAAAGAGAATAAAGTAAGAAAAAGAAGTATACTTATGATAGATGTATCGATATGAAAAGCAAGTGTGCGAGCACTCCAAATATTGGGATGTTGCACAAACTCGCAAGAATACACAAAGAGACAGAGTATTCGATAATATGATATAATCGAAAGAGGTCGTGTGGAGGAGGAACCCAGTGCCCGTAAAGATCAGGAAGTTAAAGTCTGAGCTGAGTAAAGCAGGTTTCTTGTACCGCCCTGGAAAAGGGAGTCATACTCACTGGTATTATCATCGTGACAGATCGATTAAGGTATCTTTAGCAGGAAACGATGGTGATGATGCTCAGAAGTATCAATTGGATGATGTGTATGAAGCAATCAAACGTGCAAAGGAGTTAAGATAGATGGAACATATCCATTATTCGATGGTTATAGAATGGGATGGGAGAGATGACATCTTTGTTGTCACCATTCCAGAACTCCCTGGCTGTAGGACACATGGGAAAACGTATGAAGAAGCCGTACAACGAGGTAAAGAGGTTATCGAGTCATGGCTTGAATTTTTAAGAGATATCGGTGAGCCTCTTCCGCAACCTAAGCAGTTTGCGGCATAAGGAAATGTGATGTATCAAGAATTCGCGCCCGTGAAGTTCGCTACGCACCTATCAAGACCATTCTGAGATTCTCTCGTTCTAACACACTCACAAAACTAACCAGCAGTATCATAAATGACTCTGCTGGTTAGTTTTGTACGGACAACCGCAGGGAAAAACGCGGGTGCTGGCCCACGGGAGACGGGCCCGATTATGGTTGTTGACAAAATAATCTGGCGACATCTGATGAGGGGGAACAACGGGCGCAATGAATTGGCCCCCTACATTTCCCGCAATAAATTGCAAATCAGGCAATTCATTGCCCGCTGAGGTAGGGACCCGCAAGAGCCGCGTCCGTTGCACCCCCACCACAGATTGCCGTCTTAATTTTTTCAACCACCATTATCGCGCCTGTCTCCCGTTGGACATGCACGCACTTTGGCCAAAAACTCTGTTTTCTGGACAAAATTCGCCATCAGATTCATGTATCGCGCCCGTTAATCTCAAACATTTTAAGCATATTTTACCCGCTATGTTGCCCACGCAAATTTCATGGATGGAGTCATTACTATGAGCACAGTTGGCCAGAAAGAGCGAGCCACCCAAAACCGCGTGATCAAGTTATTTCAAAACAGCCTGGGATACCAATATCTGGGCAACTGGGAAGAGCGCTCTGGCAACCGGAATATCGAAGAGCAGTATCTCCGTGCTTTCCTGAAGCGACAAGGCTATAGCGAGACCCTCATCGGAAAAGCTGTGTATGAACTCAAGAAAGTCGCAGAGGATCAGAGTAGGAGCCTCTATGATGTCAATAAGGCGGTCTATGGTCTGTTGCGCTACGGAGTCCAGGTCAAGCCCGATGTAGGTGAGAATACTGAGACCGTCTGGCTAATCAACTGGAAGGACCCGCTCAAGAATGACTTCGCCATCGCTGAAGAGGTCACTGTCAAGGGCGAAAATCCCAAACGGCCCGATGTGGTTCTGTATGTGAACGGCATCGCACTCGGCGTATTGGAAATCAAGCGCTCGATAGTCTCGGTCAGTGAGGGCATTCGTCAGAATCTGGGCAACCAGAAAAAGATGTTTATCCAACATTTCTTCACAACCATCCAATTTGTTCTGGCAGGTAGTGATACAGAGGGGCTACGCTATGGAACCATCGAAACTCCCGAGAAGTATTACCTGACCTGGAAAGAGGAGAGCACCATCGAGAACCTGCTGGACCAACATCTGACACAGCTCTGCAATAAGCAGCGTTTCTTGGAGATCATCCACGATTTTGTGGTTTTTGACGCTGGGACCAAGAAGCTCTGTCGTCCCAATCAATACTTCGGTGTTCGTGCAGCGCAGGAGCGGGTACATTGGCGCGAGGGTGGGATTATCTGGCACACTCAGGGAAGTGGTAAGAGCTTGACCATGGTCTGGCTTGCTAAATGGATTCGTGAGAATATCGTGAATGCTCGTATCCTCATCATCACCGACCGCACTGAGTTGGACGAACAGATCGAGAAAGTCTTCAAGGGCGTTAACGAAGACATCTACCGCACAAAAAGTGGGCAAGATCTGATTGATAAGCTCAATGACAGTACACCTTGGCTGATCTGCTCGCTCATCCACAAGTTTGCAGGCAAAGATGAGAGCAATGTTGCGGGGTTTATCGATGAAGTCAAACGCTGTGTATCGCCGGACTTCAAGGCCAAAGGCGACATTTACGTCTTTGTCGATGAATGCCACCGCACACAGTCGGGCGATCTCCACGAGGCCATGAAGGCTATTCTCCCCAACGCGATGTTTATTGGTTTCACTGGTACGCCACTGTTAAAAGCTGATAAAGAAAAAAGTATCGAAGTCTTCGGCACATACATCCACACCTACAAGTTCGATGAGGCTGTCAAGGATAAAGTCGTGCTGGATTTGCGCTACGAGGCCCGTGACATTGACCAGTACATCACCTCGCCGAAGAAGATTGATCAGTGGTGTGAGGCCAAGACCAGAGGCTTGAATGATGTCGCGCTCATCCAGCTCAAG
>CBJMBI010000637.1:0-2714 GCA_966427955.1 uncultured Ktedonobacterales bacterium | reverse complement strand
TTCAGTTTGTTTAACGTAAGAGGGTCACAGACAGATTTAAACGAGTATTTAACACTGCTATTTTATAATATAGACGTCTAACAATGCATTTTTTCGAATGTAGATGTTACCCAAGACATTACTGTCACGTTGGCAACATTTACCTGTGAAGCTGGTAGTACCAAGTCGGAACCAATAAACTTGAAGGAATTTGCTACGAAGGGCAGACAATTGCACCCACAATATCAAAGATTGGCTAGATTTTGGCAACTATGCTATGATACGGAAAAGATGTGTTCGATAGATTGCTCGTGGTTTAGTGGACGACGAGTTTCAAAATAGCTATATCTCTCACCAGCGAATATTGCTTCGGTATCATCCATTTTCTCGGGAGTTTTTCTAGATGGAGAACAATAAGGCCATGCGCAAATGGTCCGAGTTACAAGAACTGAAGGTAGTTGTGCCCAGCGAGGGCAAAGTCATAGGCAAGGTGACAGATTTTCTCTTTAAAGAGGGAACTAATGCTGTCTATGCGCTACGAGTACATACTCGTGTAAATGGCGACTATACACTACCTGTTACTGGCATTAAGTCGATTGAAAACGATTGTATCAACATTATTAATGCACAAATGTTGACAAAGGCTGTTCCTGGCTTTGCGCAAGGTCATAGCCTAATAGCACGCAAAGTTGTCAGTGAGAAGGGGAGCGAACTTGGGACTGTCAAGGACGTGTTTCTTGGCATTGAGCCCATCGTAGCCATGCGTGTCGCGGGTCTTGAAATCTCAAATGGATTTTCCGAGTACCATAGCCATGGTTTTACGGCTGATGCGGTTGCTCGCTACTCAGATAATGCGGTCATTGTCGATGAGAAGCTTGCCAGAAAGCTCAAATAGCGATTGACTATCCTTCCCCGCGTAGCCGTGCCACCTCGGCTTCGGCTGCGCGGGCCTCACGCTTGCGGCGCAGCTTTTTGAGTGCTTCAGCCTTGCGTTGCCAGTTATCAGGATCTCGGGGAGCTAAACGAATAGCATGCTCAGCCGCATTCAATGCCTCATCATAACGTTCAAGATGCTTGAGTACCAGTGATTTATTATGTTGGGCAGAAGCCATGCGGGGGTTAATGCGCAAAGCTCGTTCATAAGCATCGAGTGCTAGATTGTAATTTCCCAGATGATAGAAGGCATTTCCTTTGCCATTCCATGCCTGGGCTGCATTTGAATTGATCATTAAAGCATGGTTATAGGCATCAAGAGCTTCCTGGTAGCGTTCCAAGTTACATAACGTGCTTGCTTTACCATTCCAAGCAACAATATTCTGTGGATCTAGGCGCAATGCTTCATTATATGATTCCAACGCTTTATTGAACCGACCTAGATCGGCTAGGACGATAGCACGTTTCTCCCAAGCCTTTCCAAAACGGTTGTCGCATAATAATGCACGTTCATAGCGATCAAGAGCACCCTTTAGTTCACGCTGAGTATAAAGAATATCTCCTAGGCCACAGTAGGCGGGAGCATAATTAGGATCAACCTGCAATGCCTCCTTGTAAGCCCGTTTAGCCTCAGGGAAACGTCCCAATTCGCTCAAAGCCTGTCCCTTGCCAGTCCAGTAAGCAGCAACATGGGGGTCTAGCAACAGAGCCTGCTCAAACGCGTGCAGAGCCTCAGGATGGCGGCGTAAGTGACGCAGAACCAGTCCTTTATTGCCCCATGCCTGGGCCATCAGTGGATCATAGTGTAGTGCGATATCAAAGGATGTGAGAGCCTGCTCTGATTGCCCTAAGGCTCTCTGAGCTGCCCCCTTGCCGTTCCAAGCTATCACATTATCCTGTTCTAAATAAATTGCTTTGTCAAAGGCTTCTAAGGCTTCTCTATGCTGGCGGAGCATATTATGTGCTGTCCCTTTACCAGTCAGAGAGGTGACCAAATTGGGTTTGATCTTTAATGCATTATCAAATGAATCAAGCGCCTCACGATGTCTTCCTTGCATAGCTAGAGTTAATCCGCGCCCCTGCCAAGCAAGTGCATTTTTATGATCGTTCTGCAAAACTAGGTCATACGTAGCAAGTGCATCTGAGAGCCGTCGCTGTGTATAGAGTCGATAGGCATCTTGTAAGAGTGCATGGTTATTTGCCTCAACCGATTTCTGGATAGATTGGGTAACTGCTAAAGGTTGGGAGATAGTGCCACTGAAGCGTTCTTGCTGTGCCTGACGTAAAACTCTCAATACATCTTGTGCGCTAGCAGGCCGTTTCTGTGCATCCATCTCTAGCATTTGCTGGAGCAACTGCTCCAGACTGGGTGGAACGGCAGGATTCAAATGAGATGCAGGTTTGAAGAAAAACGGTTGTTCACTAGGATCAGCACCTGTTAGTAGGCAGTGCAGCAGTGCTCCCAAGCTGTAGATATCAGAACGTGGCGAACTCTGTGCTTTACCATATTGTTCGGGGGCTGCAAAACCAGGGGAGCCAAGAGCGACCGTATCATGGGATTGGCCAGGTTTGAAGATACGAGCAATGCCAAAATCAATTAAGTAGATATGCCCGCTTTCACTGATCATTACATTAGAGGGTTTAAGGTCGCGAAAGACGATCGGTGGTTGGTGATTGTGCAAATAGCTCAATACATCGCAAAGCTGTTCGCCCCATTCAATCACTTGATCTAGGGGAAGGGGATGACCATTAGCTTTCTCCAGATAATCCTCCAGTGTTTGCCCCTCAATAAAATCCATCAC
>CBJMBI010000636.1:0-2719 GCA_966427955.1 uncultured Ktedonobacterales bacterium | reverse complement strand
ATGGTGTAAGTCCCTGATGCTGTATCCACTCTGCAAAGTACTTAGTATCGTTTAAGTAAATGCGCTTGGAAGAGGGAGCCAGTTGACCAGCAATATCGGAAATGGTCTGGTCTAACGGGCTCGATGTGGTCACTACATCGGACATTTGAACCTCCTCAATAAGTTCGTTAAACGGACATTTACAGAAGCTATTATTCATCAGTTTAAGCTATATAGCTCTACCTGTCAACCTCCATATAGCTACCCTATGTTATACTTCAAGTTATGATAAATTGACTTTCCATAACTCATGAGAATGTAGACAATGACAAGACGAGTCAATAGATTTGAGGATTGGATTACAGCAGACAAAGCGGCTAGTCTGCTCAGTGAGAAAATGGGGTTCCCGATAGCATCCCGATACGTCCGACAGCTAGCCAAATCGAAGAGGCAACCCGTCCGTACACAGTCACTCGGGTATCACCAGCTCTACCACAGAGATGACATTCTGGCTTGCAAAGTCAGAGCAAAGAAAGGCAGGTGAGTCATGCCCACTACAGTCGAGCCGATTGTCCTGTATCCTGAGCAGACTACAGCCACAAAGCCATGGGAAAGGCAAGAAGGCGAGTCTGCAAAATGGTTCTTTCGCTTCAGAAACTACCTTTCTCTTGGTCCTAAACGTTCTGTAAATGCTGTATTTGAAGCAGAAAGACAGGAAAAGTCAGGAAAGAGCAGTAACAAAGCTGGTACAACATGGTACAATGCAGCAAAACGGTATCACTGGCAAGAGCGTGCTGAAGCATACGACAAAGAGCAGGATGAGCAGAAAGCCGCTATTCTTCGACAAATTGCTATGAAGAGTCCATTTGTGTCCAAGCCCTACCGACTCATCCAGCTAAACAGCATGGTAGATACCCTAAGCAGACAACTTGAACAAGGACATGATCCAAGCACCTTTCTTGCACTAACCAAGCAGATACAGTCACTTATGCATGATATCCGAGATGAGTTAGACGAGTGGAATATTCACCCTGACGCGTCCTGTGATGCATCTGCTCTTGACGCTCTGAAGCAAAAACAGAAGAGGATGCAAGAGCTAGCACAAGAGAGACAAGACATTGCAGAGGAAGAGCTAGAGCATATGCTTGCTCAGTACGAGCGTATGAATACGAAATAGGAGATACTATGATAGCCGACACGACGAATACAGAACAAATCTACCAACGTGCTGATCAGGCCATTGCTGAAGCTAGAAACCAGATTGCAGAGATAGTAGGCCACATAGACCAGATACAGGACAATCTCTCTGCTCTTGCTCAGACACACGAGACTCGACACACGGCTTTAGAGCAGACACGAGCACTTACTGTTCAGTGCGAGTCTGAGTACAACCAAGCAGAACAATATCTCAAGCTGGTAGCGGGTACACCACGTGAAGAGCAAGCGCTTGCTAGTAGAGCAGAGAGCAAGAAGCGTCTAGATGGCCAGAAGAAAGAGCTACACAAACGTGAGCGTGAGGTAGCTGAAGCTGACAAACAGGACAAGCCGCATGAGCAAGAGCTGACTAGCGCATTGAAAGAGTTACACACTGAGCAAGAACGGCTTGAGAAAGAGATACAGGGGCTAGAGCTAGCCAAGCAACAAGCCTTTCAAGAAGAGGGTTACGAACGATACACACAAGCGCTTGTGGCCTACCAAGAAAAACAAAGTCTGGTTGAAGACCTGGAAGCTCGGCTCACTGCTGCAAAGGTAGAAGCGTTTGAATGCTACACACAAGCGCTTGAGAGTCTCAAGAACTGGCCTATACATCGCAAGAGCATACAGCATCTTAGGGCACCCGATGATGCTACTATTCGCGCTTTCAAGATGAATATTGCCTACTACCAGTTGATAGAGCAGGATGTTGAGCAGATAGAAGCGCCTTTCCTGCCATCGCTTCAACGTGGGATGGTTGTAGAGTCCGTTTATGACCGTTTGCTTTTGGGTGAGGATATTTCTCGCATAAAACAGCAATGTACCTCGCGTGACAATAGTCTGTATCATTCAGGCCAATATCAGGCACAAATTGAGGGAGTAAAAGCAACAATTAGGACACAACGCCACTATCTCGAAAAGCTTCTAGCTGAGTACATCGCATACAAGCACAAAGAAAAAAAAAGGCCAGACACTACCACTCGGGTAGCATCTGGCCTCGTTGCTAAAATGGCAGTTTAGACAGCAGAACTAGTATAAAGACTATGGCTGCTAAGACGTACACAATCGTGTCAATCACTGGTGAATTGAGTTTAGCAAGCTTTCCTGCTACGAAAATAGCACCGAATATCATAATCAATCCAAGCATGGGAAGTGTTAGAGTCATTAGTTTCCTCTCCTGTCCGTTGCTTTACTCATTTGCTCGACAACTATTCGAGCCGCTTCATTCTCTCCAACAAGTAGCTTCAGTTCTTCAGCAGCTACGCCGATTCGCTCCATACGAGCCGTGATAAATTCATGTGTAGACGTGCCTGCATTGAGTCCTGAGAGGCCATTCCAAGCTGCTTGGTACTGCGAGTCGATTTCATCCATAAGCCGCCTAATTTCGCTCTGGTTGCGATTCTGAGTCATGCTGCTTTCCAGTTCTGTACATCGCTCTCAACTGCTGAGATATAAGCGCTACAATCGTTGTTATCGGAGCTAGGTGCGTATATGGGGATGATTGACTCTACTGTGGTGTGCCCTTGGCTGATGTAGACATCTTTGA
>CBJMBI010000635.1:0-2728 GCA_966427955.1 uncultured Ktedonobacterales bacterium | reverse complement strand
GTATGCAACGCGACCAATAGCTTAGCTAAGATACTGTTTTCTCCGTTCACTCTATAATCCTCAAGAAGAAAATTAATCCCTATTCTTCCGATCTCATTGCCAGAGGTCCTAATTCCCTGGTTGTGGTAGTAGGTATGCTCAATGTTGTCTATTTGCTTCTTTTCCTCTGGTGTGAGGCGTATATATAAAACTTCTTTTCCAACAAGTTTTAAGGTCTTGCGAATAGTTTCTAAATCCATGTTCGATGCTAGCGTGCTAGCATGCATGCTTGCTTGTTTGCTTGCTCGCACAGTATCATCAGTGTATTTGACACCTTTATCTTCTGGAAAGAGTTTTTGCACGGAAGGCGTGACTGCTTCTAGTTCAGGCTGCGGCTGTAGTTGTTGCGCTGGTACTGGTGGGGGAGTGATCGTCTCTTTTTTCTGAGAGAAGAAGACAGAGCCTTCCAATTCATTCCTAATACCATCGACATTCAGCCTCTTTTTCATAAGGAAAATAGTTCATGAATTAACTTCTCATATGCAAGAGCAGATTTTGAGTGTGGGTTAAATGAGAAAATATCTTGCTTCTGAAAATGAGCATCGCGAATATCGGTATTGCGGGGGATGACGGTTTTTATCACTTGATCGGTATACGTTTGTCGCATAATTTGTAACGAGGTTGAAGTATTGATTGTTGGATCGCTCATGGTAAAGAGGTAGCCGAGCAATTGCAAGCGCGGATTGAAATTATGGATTACCTGATCCAGTGTTTTGCTAATCTGTTTAATGGAGTCAAGCTCAAAGTAGCCAGGAGAAACAACCACCATCACTTTATCCGAGGCGGTAAAAGCGTTGAGTGTCAGCCAACCGAGCGCCGGGGGACAATCAATGAAAATAAAATCATAGCGCTCCTTAATCTGGTCAAGATAGTGCTTTAAACGTTCTTCTCGGTGGTCAAGCGCGATGGTTAACTCAACATCGGTCGTCGAGAGCAAAATATGTGATGGAGAAACAAAGAGATTGCTAATGGTCGTTTCATGGATAGGAAGTGGCTGTTTTTCAAGGATGGTTGTGAAGATCGTCTGATCTTTGGTAATGGTCGCATAGTGGGGAAGTAACACCTTTGAAGAGTTGGCTTGACTGTCAATATCTATGAGGAGAACTTTTTTTCCTTTCCTAGCAAGTCCAGCAGCAAGCGAGATGCTTGTTGTCGTTTTTCCGGTCCCACCTTTCTGTGAAGCAATTGAGATAACCATACTCAGTCAATTCACAGCAAGCCGCAGAACGGGTTTTTCAGTGAATTGTGAAGATCGCTACTAGTATTGCAAATGATGGGGAAATATGTCAAGAGGCATTTTACTTTCCTCAATATGAGAAAGTCAATGTTCAGCAAGGGATACCAACAGAGGGAAGTGGACAGAAAAACCGGCTGGCATCGATGCTAGCGCGTCAGAGAGGTATCCAAAGAAGTGTTCTCGGAGCAGATGTCGAGCCTGAGAGCTTCTGGACGCAAGGAGTTGTATTGCGGGGAGCGTTTTGGGACTATACTTCTATGCTCATTGGGTATGCATACAGTTCCACCACTATGAAAAGCTTGAGCCTTCAAGAGGATGTGCTCAAAGAAGCTGGCTGCCAGATGATCTTCATCGACAAAGCGGGGAGTAGGCCCGACCGGATATACTTCGAGGACGCCCTCGGGCGCTTGCATCGCGGTGACACTTTTGTGGTCTGCAGCTTGAATGAACTGGGACTGGCTTTTGAGCACCTTGTTGAGACGGTGATAGCCCTCCAGGAAGCTGGTATCCAGTTCTGCTCCCTTGAGGAACACATCGACACCATGTTAGGTGACGCGAAGTCGATCTTTCCAGGAGTCAGTTGTTCAGAAAGTACAAATAACTCTACAATGTAGCTCTAAAATCCCTGTTTGAGTAACAAGTATGGGGGAGTGGCAGCCGGTCAATCATATCCACCAGTCTTTTACACGATTCAGACCGTAATCTTGCAGTGATCTTACATAGTAGGGGAGGTGACCATCGCAGAATAGTTTTTGTGCGGCAAGGCGGTACTCAGGTTGATGCTGCACAAGGAAACGTCATGTGCTATTGAGATTGGGAAATTAATAGTTTATATTCAGGTAAATGCTTTTTCTCAATACTTGGGCGAAACAGATTGACATCTTGCGAGCCGACTTCATCGGCATCTACCTTAACCTCGCCGCCATAGCCCATTTTATTTTTCTTCTCGTATTTACCCTTCTGCTCTTTGCCTACTTCTATCTCATAGGGCGACATATCAGACAACTCCTATTTCGATTTACTGAAGGATGGCAGGAGGGGCCGTATATTGATGTCGCGCTCGGCTACATAAGTGTCTGCTTTGGGCTCGTCCTGCTCGGAATGGTCTCTTTCTTTACTCCTGTCGTCCTCTCCACCTATTTTCTCTTGACGGCGGTGCTTGCGTTGGTACCAATTGGTCAGTTGTCCGAAGAGATCAAGACGCTTCGGGATGTGTTCAGTAATATCAGGCAAGTATTCGCAACAAACCTGTGGCCCTCTATCTCTGTGGCCGCACTGCTTTTTGTCTCGTTCCTCCGATTACTTCCCCCGGAAGTAGGCGCTGATGCGATGGCATATCATACAACGCTTCCGAAGCTCTACTTGTACTACCACACGCTTCTCATAAACCCAGCCTTACATGTTGAACCGAGCACAATCCCGCAACTGGGCGAGATGCCATACGTGATCGCT
>CBJMBI010000634.1:0-2729 GCA_966427955.1 uncultured Ktedonobacterales bacterium | reverse complement strand
GTCTTCCCTCCTACCAGCTACCAGGAAATCCTCCCTAAGCTTTCTGTGTAATAACACATTCCACAAAATATCTCACTTGCATATGCTTTTCTTACTGCCTTTCCCATATCTCAATGGTAGAGGATTCCTGCCTTCACGGGAGAGGATTCCTGCTTCAACGAGTCTCGCCTAGACGAGCTTTCGCTCGTAGGCTATCGACTCTCCGCAGGTGTTGGTTGCTTGTCTAGCAACAATGAGAAGCTAGCCTTCTAATGCTAAGGTTAGTTCTCTCCTGATAGACCACCATACCACCTCCCCTGAGAACTTATGCAATTGCAAGCTCTTTGCATCCCCTCACGTTCCACCATATCCCAATTAGAACTGTGTAAACCACCAGCTCTTTGCATCCCCTCATCTCCCACTATATCCCCGCTAAAACTGTGCAACTGTATTACCTTCACACACCCTTCCTCACGTTCCTCATCCTTTAGCATTAGATCCGCATTCCTCTTCCGTTGACATCCATACTATAACATAGAGTTATGACGATGCCGTGAATTGAAAAACTTATATGATGAAATGATATTCATCTTGTAAGAGGAATACCAGTCCAAAAGGATTACAATTTTTTTATCTTGTGTCAAACTTTCTCAAATTATGTAACAATAGATTCGCGATTGAGGTTGATCAAAAGCTGGTGGGTGTCTATATGATTGTAGCAATATTCATTTGTTGAGGAAATGGGAGATTTGTTACCCACAAGGAAAAATGTGGTATACTCGTAAGAGGGAGTTGCAGGTTACGTCACTCTCAAATAAACTGGCTTTTACTCTTGGCGGCTCCCTCGTTCTTTTTTCCTTCTCTTAAGCATACTCTATGATACTGTTCTATTTGTGCATGTAAAGGGACTATACATGAGTAGTGACTCTCTCCAGCAGAGCGAGCTGTGGGAAATTGCGCGACGGTTGGTTGGTTTTAATACCGTTAGTACTCATAGTAATGTAGATGCAGCTGTTTATCTTGCTAATTTGCTTGAAGATAGTGGATTTGCCGTTCAAATTTTGGAGGAGACAATACTAGGGGTTAAGAAGGCAATGGTTCTTGCCTGGGCAGGACCAAAGGTTCCTGGGGGACTGATTATTTCAGGGCATATTGATGTGGTACCGTTTGATGGACAACCGGGGTGGACGTCTGATCCATTAGTCATGTACACGGATGGCCAACGAATTTTTGGACGCGGGGTTACCGACATGAAAGTTTTCCTTGCACAGGCAACACTGGCCGCAAAACGCCATCCCCTTAACAAACTCAAAAGACCATTGATGTATATTTTTACCTGTGATGAAGAGGTTGCTGGCCGAGGAGCTGAGCGCCTGATAAATGTCATTCCGGATCTCTTTGAGAATTATCCACTACCAGCAGTAGCTTTGATTGGTGAGCCAACCAATTTCGATATCTTCCCTGCTCATAAGGGCTATGCGGCATTCGATATTTGTGTTCGTGGCAAGGGAGGACATAGTAGTGCTCCCAGCATTGGTCTGAATTCAATTGAGAGAATGGCAGAGGTTATTCGGCTCCTTCAAGAGACAAATAACCATTTTCTTGAGAAGACCACCTTAGACAATACTCTCTTTTTTCCGGAGTCGCCCTCATCGGTTTTCAATTGTGCTGTAATCAGTGGCGGGCTTGCTGCTAATATGATTCCTGAAACCTGCCGTCTCACGGTGAGTATTCGGATTGCACCTGGCGATCAGGTTGAGGAAATACTGATGCAGCTACAGGAAAGGATTGAAAGCGACATTGCAAAGCCGATGAAGGCTATTGGACCGGAATATGGTATTTTTATCGAAAATATGATAGCAACTCCGCCAATGTGCTCTCCTATAGACAGTACATTTTGTCGTTTCCTCTCTCAGGTGATGGGCAAGCGTGTAGAACGAGGTGCCCCCTATGCAACTGATGGTGGACAATTTCAGCGGATTGGTATCAGTTCCTACATTTGTGGTCCTGGCTTGCTTGAAGAGGCTCATCAACCAAATGAAAGCATCCCAATAGCCAATTTTTTGACTGGTCTCGAAAAGCTTGAGCAAATTATCTATGAGTGGTGTATTGAAGCAGTGGACCAGAAATAGACGAGTTGAGAGCCTTTAAACCCGCTCTACAACTCGTTTCATGTTATCTGGCTGCACCTCAAACCTCCCCCTTACATCAGGGTGTACATCAACTCTCTTTGAAAAGATCATCCATTCCATTCATGGCATCCCTTTGCAGTGATGGGAGCAAATGGGAATAGGTATCCATTGTCATTGTGATCGTACTGTGTCCTAAAAGTTCCTGCACTACTTTGGGATGAACACCCATGGTCAAGAGGATGGTAGCTGCACTGTGACGAAGATCGTGAAAACGCACGTGAGGCAAACCCGCTTGATTGAGTGCTTTCTGAAACCATACCAGCAGCCGATCAGGATTTAAAAAGTTACCTTTGGTATTAGGGAAAACAAGCCCTTTTTCTGTCCACTCTGTTCCAGCTTGTAGCTTTGCCTGATCCAGCATGACACGATGCTGTTTTAGTGCTTCCACAGCTACGAGAGGTAACATCACTCTCCGGTGACTTGTTTTTGTCTTCGGCTCATTCTCAACAAAGCTATAACCAGCTATCCGATTTACCGTATGACGCACATACAAGACTCCCTGCTTTACTGACCTCGTCAGAGAGTGCTAAAGTTGTCGATACTAGAAAGTATGGGAGC
>CBJMBI010000633.1:0-2736 GCA_966427955.1 uncultured Ktedonobacterales bacterium | reverse complement strand
CTTGCTCCCTGCTCCAGCGGCCCTAGCAGTCGGGATTGCCAACTGTTTATTTACCATTCTGGCTCTTACATTTCTTCCTAAGACACCAGAACTGCTTCATCAGTTTTCAACACCAGCAGTTGTTGCTATCTATTACTTAGTTTTATACGCCCAGACCGTCGTTGTTTCGATCAACCTCCTGTGGGTAAGCAGTAACTTTCAACAAACAAAACGAGCAGATCAAGCGGAGGAATTAAACAAACTTATTCAAGCTCTATCTACTCAGCAACAAGATGAGTTACAAAGAAAGCAACAACTTGAACAAGATATCCAACGGATCGTCGCCGTTCACACACAGGTTGCCAATGGGAATTACAATGCTCGTGTGCCATTAGATCAGATCGGTCATAATAATGTGCTCTGGTCAATTGCTGGTTCGCTCAATACTCTGCTTGCTCGCCTCCAACGCTGGAATCAAGAGGCACAACAGCTCCGACGTACGGAACAAGCTATCCTGCAAACATTACAACATATTCAACTGACGAAGAAACAGGGAATGCCTCTCCATCTTCAAAGAACTGGAACATCTCTTGATGCTCTGCTTACCGAGATAATAGGTGATATGCCCCGTACAGAGCAGGCTATACAACAAACGTTACAGCATATTCAACTGGCGAAGAAACAGGGAATGCCTCTCCACCTTCAAAGGACTGGAACATCTCTTGATGCTCTGCTTGCCGAGATAATAGGTGATATGCCCTACATCAAATAATACTCTCAATTCCCTAGTTGCTAGGAATGACTAGAAGCATGCAAATGAGGAAGCAAGGCATGAGCGAATATACAAGCAGCGATGTGATATACCATCCTTGCCAAGAATGAACCTCATTGTTCAGAGCAACAGCCCTATTGCACTAGCCAATGCCGGAGGTTATAAAAAAAAGAGTCCGGTGTGCATAACCAGACTCCTAATCGTTGCGCCACGAATAATGAGATACTATGCTCGTATATCCCCTCCTGCTCCGTCCGTCGTGTTACTGTCTGCTAGTGGAGTATCAACAAGATGCTGTGTGATAAACCAGAGCTGTTGCTCATGCTCACGCAAAACCTCAGAGATAAGTAGATCATTGGTTCCTGCATCTTTGTTCTGCTCTGTAAGGCTGATACCCTCACGTACTTCTTTGATAATCAGAGCATGGGCATTCGCTGTACGTGCAAGCATTGCTGGGACATTCTCTTCACCAGTCGGTGGCCGCTCGATCTTTGTCATTTCTGCTACATCAAAAGGCATGGCAACAGCGACACCTCCAAGCGCTTGAATACGCTCGCCAATGAGATCAACCGTTTCTAATATCTCTCCGGCATGCTTTTCGAATAGGAGATGCAACTGATAGAATGTTGGGCCTGCTACCTGCCAATGATGTTTTTTATACAGGCTATACATGGTGATGGAATCAGCAAGCAGTTGATTAAGCATACCAATACTCTGTTTGATTGCATCTTCTGGCAAACTGAGTGGTACATAGTGCTGCTGCCCATATTGTTGAAGCAGATACGATTTTTGCTGAAGATTGGGTTGTGCTTCTGGCGTCCCTTTTTTCGTTGTATGTACAGGTTGTGATTGTGTGGTCATAAATGGCAACTCCTCTCCTTCGTGCAAAAGTGCAAGCCTATTGTCGTGAGGACCACAGATAGCTCTCTGCTTCTAGATACCTAACACGAATATTGCTCTCCCAATGTTTCACGTCCATAATTCTTTTTCATCTGGAATGAACACTCCAACAAATTAGACTGAAGAAGTGGAAGAACAAAGGTCATTATCTTCGCCCGTTCTTGGTTTCTTATCTGCTGACAACAAAGGATATTGCGCAGACCTAATATAATGATGTAGGATTCCGCTGACGATTATGCAATGTCACGCGTTGTTTCAGATCACAAAACGATCAGCATTTCACATAGCGGAAGCATTTAGCTTCTTAGAAGAAGAGGGATAATGAGATTTTTTCCTTTCTCTCACTACAAATACTACAGCAGATAGTCCATACCATTGGATATCCAGCGGTAACACTTTTCATCCTCATAGAGAGTGCTGGTATACCGGTTCCTGGTGAGATAATAGTTTTGCTTGCCTCATTCTCTGCTGGAGCTGATGGACACCTGCAACTCCCCATCATTATTGTCTGTGCAGCCGCGGGAGCAATCATAGGAGATAATATTGGCTACTATATTGGATGCACAGGCGGACGTAAACTTGTCGAGTGCATTGGACGTTATTTCTTGTTGAAAACGCAGCACTTGGATAAGGCCGAGTGCTTCTTCAATCGACATGGCGCAAAAACAGTTTTTTTTGGTCGTTTTATCTCACTTTTACGTATCTGGGCAGCAGTTCTAGCAGGGATGAACCACATGCCATGGCGCACATTTCTCATCTACAATGGTCTGGGAGGGATCACTTGGGCTTGCTATATTAGTTTGCTAGGCTACTTGGCAGGACATGTATTCCACCAACATTTTGATCAGGTCGAACTCCTAGTGAAAACTATTGGCTGGAGTGGGTTCGCAATCGCGCTAGTAATAGCAATTGGTACGCTTCTTTTTTCTCGCAGACGTCGAACCCGCCACAAGGATGTTACAACACAGAGCCAAAAAGCCTCAGAAGTGATTGATTAGGGAATGAATTGACATTTCTTATTTCTTGTTTCAGCAACCACAAATGCCATGCTTCAATCCCAACCGGGCTGTCTTCCCCTTTTCGAC
>CBJMBI010000632.1:0-2757 GCA_966427955.1 uncultured Ktedonobacterales bacterium | reverse complement strand
TTGGACCCTTTCCCCTTAACCGTGAGGATGGCGTGCCTCCGGTCAAAATCTTGCAGTCTGAGCCCACAGAGTTCTGAGACGCGAATGCCTGTATCGTAGAGCAGCCAGAGAATCGCACGATTGCGAACAGTGGCGCGCTCGGCGAGAGGACCAGCTTCGTTGGGAGGAGCACAGGCAAGGAGAAGCCGTTCAAATTCCTCTGGCTCAATAGTCTGGATGAGTGGTTTGCCTACCTTTGGGAAGACAACACGATCGAAGGGATTGCTCTGGGTAGTCTCGCGGCGGATTAACCAGTGGAAAAAGGCACGGACAGAGCGGGCAGAGGTTTGGATGGTACGCTCACTGCGCAGTTTGCCATGCCCACCAGGACTCTTGCGCAGGTATGCTAACCAGGCATTGAGATCTGGCGCATCAATCTCTGCTACCAGGGTAATCTCCCGTTCCTGCTCTAGGAACGTCTGTAGAAGTCTAAGGGCTGTCCGGTGCCATTCTAATGTTTTGGGGCTATGGTTACCACCTTCATGATCAAGCAAGTAATCATCAATGGCTCGTGCAAGGGTAGTGCCTGCCCGACGGTTGGAAAGCAGCCGCTTACGCTCGTTCTTTCCCTTGGACTCCTTCGGTTTGGTCACTTCTGCAGCTTCTTGTTGGCGTACGTCAGCTTGCGCATCAAGTTTGGCACGTTGAGCTGACGCTCGTGCCTCGGTGACCTTCTTCGATGCCTGATGCTTCCCTTTCTTCGATGCATTTCTTTGGTCAGATGAGACGAGTCGTGTGGTATTTTTTGGTTCTTCTGATCGCATGAGGAATGTGCCTCCTATGTGGCTTTGAATAGCCTGGAAGCAAGTGAACGGTAAGAGAGGACGAGGCAGGATGTCGCTTCCTTGTGAAGGCAGGGTGTTGCATGCCCACCAAGGCAGGATGTCCCAATGAGCGAGGCAGGATATTGCCCAAAAACGAGGCAGGGCGTTGCTGAACACTTTTTGGCAAAACAGAAACCGCCTCCTTGTTTGCTCTCTCACCGCTTGCTTGTCTTCAAGCGGCTTCTCAAGGGCCTGCAAAGAGACGGTTCATATGGTTAGAGCGGGAGACGGGGCTCGAACCCGCGACAGCCTGCTTGGAAGGCAAAGACTCTACCCCAATACTCAAGGTTTAAGGCTTCTTTCCCCTTCACCTAGGATGAGATATGTGTAACGAGCTAGTAGCTCTCCCTTGCCTCTGTCCAAGTTGAAGCCCCCTGGTAGTTGAGAGACACATTTTTCTTCTGGCAAGAGCCTCCTCCTCGCTTTTTTGCAGAGAGGTCACAAAACTATCTCTTCCTATTCCACCTCTGTTCCTTCTATAGTAGAGGATGGAGCATGTTCAACGAGCCCACAAAAAAGGCTGGTGGATAGCCTGGGCTCGAGAGCATCACCGATTAATGTCACCAGGAAGCTGTTTCTCTACTACCAGTGAGGAAGAGAAAGATGAATACGAGCAAGGAACAACCCCTACCAGGATCTTTAGAAGCGGTCCCATCGCCAGGGCTCCTGACGATCCCACAAGTCGCCGAGTACCTTGGTGTGTGTCGAGCACATGTTTACAAACTCATCCATAATGGCCTGCCTGTGATCCGGCTGGGACGCTTAGTACGCATTCATAAGACGTCGTTACAGCGTTGGTTGGAAGACCAAGAGCATGTCACTCACTCCCAATAGCGTACATTCAGAAGAACAGCAGACTAGCTCTTTGCCATCCTCAAAGCTGTACTCCCCTTGGTTTTCCTCCGAGGTATCTCGACGTTGATTTTATGCTGTCAAAAGAGGAAACACAGCTCCCCATGACAAAAGGGGGAAACAGTAGCCTCAACCCACTTCATGGTGTACTATTGCCAAGAGAGTTCGATCATAGGCGTTGGTAGACGAACCATGAGGTGGGGAAACAGGAATGGATACACCTTCTGTTCCTCAATAAGAAAGTGTTCTTCACCTCCACCAGGAGCCCCACATGTTGTCACCATTGAGTTATCAAGAAAGGAACAAGTGGCACGTATGGGTAAACGAGCCAATCAAGAAGGATCAGTCTACAAACGCAAAGACGGACGATGGGTTGCCTCCATCGTTCTTGAAAACGGGAAAAGGAAGTCAGTCTATTGCAAGACACAACAGGAAGCTATTAAAGCTGTTAGAAAGGCAAATCAGGAAAAAGATCAAGGCCTGTTGCTTCTCAGTGAGAATCAGACGCTTGACACCTTTTTGACAAGTTGGTTACAGGATACGGTCAAGAACAAGGTACGAGAGCGGACCCATGTTCGCTATCGTGAACTCATTGAATTGCACGTTCTTCCAGCGTTGGGAAAAGTTCAGCTCCAGAAGCTGTCACCACAGCATCTGCAAAAACTCTATAACCAGAAACTAGAAGAAGGCTATGCTCCGCAAACGGTGAAGCATATCCATCGGGTACTCCATCGTGCTCTTGGAGATGCAATGCGATGGCAACTCGTTGCCCGCAACGTTTGCGATGCGGTCGACGCACCTCGTGTGCCCAAGAAAGAAATGCAGTCCCTCACAGGAGAGCAGGCTCTACAATTTCTCGAAGCGGCAGCAGGTGATCCACTGGAAGCCCTGTATGTTCTTGCACTCACGACAGGCATGAGGCAGGGAGAACTGCTCGGTCTCAAATGGGAGGATCTCGATCTTGCCCTAGGGACGGTGCAAGTCAGACGAACGATTACCCGTTTGACGAAGAAGGGATTTACGGTATCAGAGCCAAAGACGG
>CBJMBI010000631.1:0-2764 GCA_966427955.1 uncultured Ktedonobacterales bacterium | reverse complement strand
GTTTGACTTTGTTAGATGGACAACTCTTCCCATTGCTTTACACCATAATCATGGGAAAAAACGAGCTAGCAGCGCGTACAACCCCACGCCCATTTATGCAAATAGGAAAACAATCCTTTCTGCTCGAAGAAGTCATCTCCCATGATGACGATCCCTCTGGCTGGACAGGCTTTACTACTTGTGAGTACTTAGTTGAGCAAGTAAAGACGAAACGGCTAATCCCTGATCAGCCATTAAAAATGGAGTTTGCATCGCTAACAACTTTTAACAGGGTGCGCTATTCCGTTGGGCGGCATGGCAATCACTATGCACGTTTGCCATTACCATCATATGTATTTGGTGGACTAGCCATTCGCTGGCAAGAAATAGTGCCACCAGCACTTAAACAGATAGTGCAGCCTGAACAAATCCAAACTTTTATCGAGACTGAGGGTGTCGTAATTGATGACTATCAATTACAGACGCACAAGGCTCATTTTGCTCAGTATGTCCAACCAGGTTTTATCGGCTCCTGTCAATATCTCTTACGCGGTCCAGATGATCGACCCACAGCAGAAAGTCCGCTCACCCTTCGTCAACAGATTCTCCTCCTCTCATGGTTTGCATTTTATGCAGGAGTTGGTTATAAATCGACGATGGGTATGGGACAGACGCGTGCAGTCGAGTCGAGATAACCTGTTAACGTCATTGTATGTAGGAAGTGTAGATGCTGGTTAAAATGGGATCATCATAATAATGAGGTTTACCAATGGAAGATGATGAGATGCTTATGATCTCTCATTTGAATGCATTAGAGTACTGTCCTCGCCGATTTTACTATGAATGTGCATTAAGTGAATTTATTGATAATGCACATACTGTAGAAGGGAACATGCTGCATGAGAGAAGTGACAGTGGTTTGAGAACACTCGATAATGGTATTACGACATTCCGTCGTGTCTGGGTCTGGTCTGATCATTTAAGATTGAGTGGTTTTGCAGATGTTGTAGAAGAACAGGAGGGAAAATTAGTACCAATCGAATATAAAAAAGGCAAAATGGGAGAATGGCTCAACGACCATGTCCAGCTATGTGCCCAAGCACTCTGCTTGGAAGAGATGCGAGGGTGCACTATTCCATATGGTTATATTTTCTACTTCGGTTCAGCACGGCGTGAAGAGGTCACCTTTGATGAGGCATTAGGCAGCATACGAAAGAGACAATCCAACAGGCATTTGATTTACTAGAGCGTGGCGTCTTACCTCCACCATTAGTGGGTAAAGGGAGCAAGCGCAAGGCACTACCGACAATGCATCGCAAATGCCGAGATTGTAGTCTCGAACCGTTGTGTCTACCATGTGAGGTATTGGCACTAGTGGGGGAAGCAAAGCAGTAGTTTTCAGAAGGAGTGGAAAATTGCAAGGTGTTGAATGGGGAGTAATAGAGGGAGACAGAGAAATGGCAACACTATACCTCAACGAACAACAATCGATCGTCAAAAAGCGTGACGAATATCTCATTGTCCAATATCCTGATAAACGCAAGACAGAGGTCCCATTGATCAAAGTCTCGCAAGTTGTCGTAGTTGGTGATATCACATTAACAACACCGGCCATGCATGCATTACTTGAGAGAAACATTGAAGTTTGTTTTCTTTCATTATACGGACACTTTCGGGGAAGACTCTCGCCACCTGTTGCAAAAAATGCTGCTATTCGGCGTGCGCAATACCGGATACACGCGGACCCTCAAAATGCATTACCAATTGCCCAAGCCTGCGTGCGAGGAAAGCTAGCCAATATGCGCACAATGTTATTACGAGCCAACCGACAGATGCAGCAGGAAGAGATTGCAGAAGCCGCCAATGAAATCCAACGTATGATTCAACAGACCTCACAAGTAACAGCGCTTGGCTCCTTGTTAGGAGTAGAGGGACGTGGATCAGCGGCATACTTTGGTGTCTTTGGAAAACTATTGCGTGGCCCAATGAAATTTACGCGTCGACAGAGGCGTCCACCGAGAGATCCAGTGAATGCAATGCTCAGCCTAGGATATACGCTCCTGGGGTACCAAGTAGCAGCGGCGATCCAAGTCGTTGGCCTTGACCCATATGCTGGATTTCTCCATCAACCGCGTCACGGACGTCCTGCCTTAGCACTCGACCTAATGGAAGAGTTCAGACCGATCATTGTCGACTCAGTTGTACTAAACATCTGCAATCACCACCTCCTATCTGACCAAGATTTTCAAGAAGAACTGGGAGTGATTCATCTCAAACCGGAAGCGCGAAAAAAATTCACCACCAAACTTGACGAGCGCTTACAAGAGGAGATCCAGCACCCACAATTTGAATATCGCACCAGCTATCGCAGATGTATCGAATTGCAAGTGAGACTATTAGCGAAATATCTCACGGGTGAGATTCCGGCCTATCCGCCATTCAGTGTGAGGTAGGAAGCTGATGAAAACACCACCAAGTCATGGGGATGAGAGCACGCTCTATATAGTCAGCTATGATATTCCCAATGACAAAAGGCGTACTCGTGTGCGTAGTGCATTGACAGCATTTGGCACATGGGTACAATATAGTGTGTTCGAATGTTTTTTAAATCGGAAGCAGCGTGTACTAATGGAAGCGCGACTCCTCAAAGAGATTCACCAGCGAGAAGATACCGTAAGGATCTATGGCTTGTGTGGAGCTTGTGCTCCCAAAGTAGAAGTTTTGGGAAGAGGAGATGCGCCTCGAGAGGACACCCTCTATCAACTATGAGTTGTCTATTCAAAAG
>CBJMBI010000630.1:0-2766 GCA_966427955.1 uncultured Ktedonobacterales bacterium | reverse complement strand
TACTCGCGAGGTATCCCAAGTGGAAGTACAGCGATGGGCACATGGCCGTGCTGAAGCAGGATGAGATTGGCTATCACGAGAGATGGTGGCTACTCTGCTGTCTGGCCGACAACAAAAGTAAGCTAGCGCTCTACAACTCGAAAGAGCAGGCTGAACGGGCTTGTACTGAGCAGATGGTAGGGTGACATTGCAACTATGGGCTATTGCATCAAACATGCGCCAAAATCTCAATACAACTTGCATGTAATAACGCAAGGTTGCGCTATTCATTGCAAAAATCTCAAGCGGGTGAGCGGGTGATCTGAGCAGATGGCAGGGTAGCAGGTAGAGCGGCTAAGCCCATCAAAGCAAGCCGTGTGGCACATTTGGCAATAGCCGCTCGTGGCAATTATCACTCGTTTTTCGTCTGTGTCCATAAAGATGAGATTAAGATATTTGTGTCACTTGTTCATGGCCACCAGCCCACGTTTTACCCTCTGTGTTGTCGTTTTTGTGTGTATGCATAGGTGTTATGGGTGTTTATACCCAAATATGGACAGTACATAGTATTAAATTCCTAGGCTTCTTGATGTATATCAATGTTTATCATATAATTTCAATATGATAAACAAAAAAGAACCAATGAAAGCGCTATCTATCTCTATCCCACTCAGCCTAGCTGAGAAGATACAGGATAGCGCTGAAGAGAACAGGCGCTCGACTACGAAAGAAATCGTGTGGCGTCTCGAACAAAGTTTTGTAGGACAAGAAAAAAGCGCACATGCTAGGATCAGTAGCACATGCGCAAAAGTCACAACTGAAGATAGTCTTCAGTTCTAGTTTCGTAGAAAAGGACTCGGGTGTAGTATGACACAGATAGTCAAGCCAACAATAGCAGAGGCGACGCGTTACGCGCCGGTTGTAGAAATTGAAGTCATCATGCTAGGCATTAGTGAAGAGCACCTAGTAAGACCGATTGATGATCAGCATGTTGCATACTTGCGAGATACCGATGAAACCGAGTGGGAACCGATAGAGGTTCGTTCCTGGCCTAAAGAATGGCCTAAACCTTCACCTGAGGTTAAATATCACGTCATAAGCGGCAATCATCGTACAAGTGCTGCTCGTATAAAAGGCTTAAAGACAGTACGGGCTCGAGTCCTGGTAGCAGATAGTGAACTAGATTACTTAACTGCTGCCATTCGTACAAACACTCGTCATGGTCGCAACTTTTCTGAGGACGAGCGCCGTTTGAATGCTGCTAAGCTAAAAGAGTTGGGCATGAGTGGTAGCCAGATAGCTAAACTATTTGGTGTTCACAAGTCCACTGTAAATAACTGGCTATCAGGCCGTGACACTAACGCTAGTAAGAAAATGAAAGCTCACGAACAAGCTGAAAATGCCTTAGCTAATCTAAGAATAGAAGGACTTGGCGTTGATTGGCTAGCAATACCTGAGGTAACAGCAGATGCTAGGCAGCTTGCGAGAATAGGACAGATAATTAATAACTTTCTTGCTGAGACACCAACTTCTGAGAATAAAAGCCATGTTGTATCTTGGATACAGTCTCTCTCAAAAGAGGCTCGTTATAGTATTGCCGATGATATGTGTGAAACCATTCAATGGCTTACAAATGTTGCTACGCTGTTAAAAAGTGATAAGTTAGGAGCTGATCATGGTAGCAGTTATTAGACGTAAGCCGAAAATCAAAACCTATAAATCTCTGGATGATCATGCATGTCTGACTTATGTTCAGAAAGCTTATGTAGAAGAAGGTAGATCAGGCCAGACGGCCCGACACTACTTCTACAAGTTGCTTGGGTATAAGGCCATTAGCTTTACTAGTCATAAAAACAGTAGCAAGAATGCCTATGCCTATGTTTGTCGTCTGCTTGTGAAAGCACGGGAGAGTGGTACTCTCCCATGGTCGGCTGTAATTGATCCCGGGAGACGCTATTATGGCGACTACTCAACAAATCTAAAGGATTATGCAGAGACAAAAATGGGATCCTATATCTCCTTAGATGCATGGAGGGGACAACCTCAGCAAGTGGAGATTTGGGTTGAAAAAGAAGCAATGGCAGCACTGGTGCGAGAGATGGTAGAGATCTTGCGTGTGCCTGTTTGTATCAACAAAGGATATGGGTCAAGTACGGCAATACATGATGCAGCAGAGCGATATGGTAACGGTAAGGGTTGGACTTTGCTTTACATAGGAGACTTTGACCCAAGCGGGCTAGATATTGATCGTGCTTTGCGTGATTGCCTTAGAAAATATGGGTCACGACCTAATATTGATAGGGTTGCATTGACGCAAGAAGACACCATTTCACTTATCCCTATGGCTGGTATTAGTCTGAAAAAGACGGATTCTCGCTACAAGCGATTTGTTGAGCTTTATGGAGCAAGTCAGCAGGGATATGAAATTGACTCTTTGCCTGTGCATCTCTTGAAGAATAAGCTTATAGAAAAACTGAGCTTATATATGGATTTTGATGCCTTAAAGAAGCTCATAGAATTGGAGAATGCTGTTAACAAACAGCTAGCTAAAGAGCTAGATGGTGTGCTCAATGGTACTGTTGAGTCTATGCTAAATGATGGTGTACCTGGCAGTAAATTATCACTTGATAAGCAGATGCTTTATCTGCTCTCAAAAGAAGAGTATGAAGAGCAAAATAAAGAGTCAAGAGTGGATAATAGCTATGCGAAGGACGAGGATGAGGAAGATTATGAAGAGGAGTATGAGGACGAAGACGAAGAGGATGAGGAAGAAGAGTAGCTAGTCCT
>CBJMBI010000629.1:0-2767 GCA_966427955.1 uncultured Ktedonobacterales bacterium | reverse complement strand
GCCCCTTATATCCCCATGGATAAATCCAGGGGGTTTACGGGGCGCTTCGCTAAATTCATTGTTTTTCAATTTAATACTCCTTTGAATTTTCAAAAATGTTTAAGCTCCCTCACTCACGTTCTGCAAAGCTTTTGCACGTGCTCTTGCAGGTTGTGCGTGACAGAGAAACATCACAAGAGAGAGGGTTAAAAGCAATAATATGTATCAAGTATATCCAAGATTGCCAATATTTGCAAGACTGGAGTGTAAATTTCTTCATCTCTTCATCTTTTTTCTTGAAAAGTGCAGGCAAATGGAATACACTTGCGGAGAAGCTAGAGAGATCTTGGATGCAAGTGCGTTAAGGATAATGGAATGTTAAAGGGAAGGAATGCTGATGGCTCTCACTGAACAACTGAAAAATGCCACGAAGCTGATCGATCGCTGGTTAGAATACCAAGTCTACGCTAATGAGATCCCTGGGTTATCGATAGGCCTTGTCTACAAAAACAAGGTGATCTTTAGCAAAGGATACGGCTATGCAGATATCCAGAGGAAAATAAAAGCAACTGATACTACCTGTTACAGAATTGCATCTTTCTCAAAGGTATTCACGGCAATCGCCATATTACAACTGTTTGAGCACGGAAAACTTCATCTAGATGATCGTGTCCAGCATTACTTGCCTTGGTTTCGATCAGAACGAGATGAACAGACAAAGCAGATCACCATACGTCAGTTGCTTACACATACTGCTGGTCTTGATCGTGAGGGCGATACTTCTCATTGGACTGATTTTCACTTTCCTTCCCTGGATCAAGTGAAACAGCATGTAGCTGCTGGTGCTCTGGTCTCTGCTCCTGCCGAAAAATGGAAATACTCTAATTTCGGCTATAGTATTCTAGGAGAAGTGATTAAGGTAGTTTCTGGTGTACCATATGAAGAGTATATGCGTGAACAGATCGTTCAACGGCTTGGCTTGTCGTACACTGCACCAACATTGACGAACAAGATCATAGAGAACCTTGCAGTAGGATATAGCAGAAAGCTTCCAGGTCAGCAAAGGGAGAGTTTTCCTCTGATAGAAACAAATGCAATGGCTCCGGCAACGGGCTTCTCTTCAAACATTGCGGATTTCTGTCAGTTTATGATAGCTCAATTTGATGGGAATACATCTCTCCTTGCAGATGAAACTAAAAGAGAGATGAGACGTATTCAATGGCTACGTGAAGGTTTGAGTGCTGATTGGTGCTTAGGATTGCAAACTTGGAGGATCTTCAATAGAAGAGTATATGGACATGGAGGAAGTTTCCAAGGATATCAATCAAGATTTGGCATAGATACCGGGCGAGAGATTGGCCTTGCTCTTTTTGCTAATGCTATTGATGCTCCTTCAACTGATCTTGCTAATAGTGCATTGCAGATTGTTGACTATCTGATTGAGCATTTCGATGATTTTAGGCAACCAAGTAACAGAGTCGAAAATGTCGAAAGGTATGAAGGAAAATTTAGAAATATCTGGGGAGATATTGAGTTCATTGCTCTTGATCAGAGCCTTATTCTTTACAATTTAAAATCCAAAAGTCCTGTCCTTGATTTCTACCAATTGCAACCTGAGGGGGATCATCAATTCACAGTTACCAGCGGAGACAGCCTCCACTATGTTGGTGAATCTGTACGGTTTGAATTTGATAGCGAAGGGAAAGCCTGTAGGGTATTTGTCGGTCCTGAGCCTTTCACTAGGTTTGAGTGCCAGAATTAAGCTCTTCTCCCCTGCCTCTGGTTAATCTGTGCGTGGATAGCTTGGAAGTGCACTTTGAGAAGATGGTGATGAAACAGTATTCGTTTTGATTGGTTTTCCAAACTTATGCCTACTTTGAAATTTGCAAGCTCTCCACAGCTTTTTTATACTTAGAAACCAATAGAGATTTGCTATTCGTAACATCGAGCTTGAACGGTATTCTATCCGGCCTAGTACCTTCTGGTATATCTAACTCTTCAAACCCTAATGATCGGCAAGCTCTAATGCCAAAGGGTGTGGTTCCTACAGCATAGATTTCCTGTGCAAATGTTTTCTGCTGCTGTGCAAGAGTGATAAGGAAATTCATCGCTTCTTGCATAAGTTTTCCCCCAATTCTCAGCCTATTGGGTAGGCTTTGTTTGGCTGCTGCTTCAGCCACGTAAAGGATGAGCGTCTTATTGGGTGCAAAGGGTTGAATATCGTCTATTGGTATGGTTCGGTTCATCAGCTTACCCGCTAGTCGGTCCAGAATGGTGTCTAATGGCAGCGGGAGTATCGAGATGTATCCTATAAGTTCTGCACCTCTGCGTAACACATGAATGGACTCGGGGTTCTTTCTGATCCAAGCTTCAAGAATTTCTTGAGGGATGGTACGTTCATATCCTCCTACTGCTTCCGCCACTATATTTCGTATCTCCGGAATATCCTCTTTTATTGCTAAACCAAATGTTAGCGTTTGATCATTATATTGATCTATATATGACTGTATTACTCTTGCATACCGATCAATTTCAACTTTAGGATAAAATGCCTCTTTTCTCCCTGGAAGGGTCACACTTTTTATTGTTCCTGCCTTAACAAGCTTATAGAAATTGGTACTCGGTACTCCTATTTTTGCAATTGCTTCTCTAGCTGTATACATTCCAGTAGGTGCTTTTTTCCTGTTTTGCATAGAGACCTCCACGTAGTAACAACGTTGTTTATTGATTATACACGATAACTTGAAAACTTGGAAGGGTATGTAGTCTTGACAAACTTTGATGAGAC
>CBJMBI010000628.1:0-2769 GCA_966427955.1 uncultured Ktedonobacterales bacterium | reverse complement strand
CGCTTCAGCTCTGAGATCTCGATGGATAATGGTCTGGTGATGATCTCTCGTGGCTATCGGATGGAGGTTGGAACTGCTCCCGGTCATGCTTTCGATTCGATTTTCTCTGGCAATACTGTCGAAATGTGTCCGGTGGGAGCACTAACTGCTGCTAGCTATCGCTTCAGAGCGCGTCCTTGGGAGTTGAAGCATACACCAAGCGTTTGTAATAACTGTAGTGTCGGTTGTAATGCTCGTGTCGATGTACGTGTTGATAAGATTATGCGCTTGATGTCGCGTAACAATGATGAGATTGATGATGGCTGGCTGTGTAATCGCGGACGTTGGGAATTTGATTATGTTAACAGTCCTCAACGCTTGCGCACACCACTGGTCCGTCGCGATGGCAAGCTCACGCCTGTCAGTTGGGACGAGGCGCTGAACTATGTCGCCTTAAAGCTCAAAGTGATTATCGACCAGCATGGTGCTCGATCCGTTGCGGGCATTGGCTCGACGCGCACAACCAATGAAGAGGCTTATCTCTTTCAGAAGTTTCTGCGCCGTGTTGTTGGTACACCGAATGTCGATCACTACCATGGCTACTTCCCTGGTCCGCGCAGCAGCCTGACGGGCAAGCCTTGGATGATGACAAATAGTATCGCAGAAATCGAGAAAGCTTCGCATATTGTCTTGATTGGTTCCGATCCCTATAAGCGCCAGCCTATTCTCAATCTGCGCATTAAAAAGGCGATGAAACAGGGTGCAAAAATCTGCATTGTTAATTCAACGCCAACCGAACTAGATCGCTTTGCTACGTTGAAGGCAACTATTCCAGAGGATGGTGCTGGTGCCGCTGCAAAGATATTGCTCAAATATGCTCTCAGTAATGGTGCTCTGAAAGTCGAGGGCTTTGAGAGTCTACGCGCAAGCATTAAGCGTGAAGAGCAAGCAGTTCGGGCAGCTGAAGATGCTTTCGGAGCCAGGAGTACCACTCAGTTGCAGCAGATTGCTGAGGAAATTGTTGGAGCTAAGGGGGCTATAATCCTCTATGATGAGATGGCAACGCTTGCTCCCAATTGCGAAAATCTGGCGGAGGATTTACAGACTTTGGCAGTTCTGACGAACAATATTGGTCGTCCTGGTGCTGGTGTTGGACCTCTCTTTGAAGATGCTAACTCGCTGGGTGCCCGCGATATGGGTCTATTACCAGATGCTCTTCCAGGCTATCAGGTACCAGCGGAAATTGGCTTATCATACTCTGAAATCCTGAACAGTCCACAGATCAAGGCCTTATATGTGATGGGGGCCAATCCTGTGCGTCATCTGTCCAATGCGTCCTTGCCATCAAATGTGGATTTTGTCGTTGTTCAGGACATTCTGCTAACTGAGACTGCCCAATTGGCCGATGTGGTCCTACCTGCTGTGACTTTTGCTGAAAAAGATGGGAGCATGACCAACGTTGACCACCACGTACAGGCTATTCGCAAGGCGCTGCGTCCGCTTCCTGGAGCAAAGGCAGACTGGGAAATTCTGACGGCTCTGGCGTGTCACATGGGAGAGCAATGGATCTATGCTAGCCCGCGTGATATCTTCTTAGAGATCGCTGAGAGTAATCCCTTCTATGCAGGTTTGACGTGGGAAGATCTAGGCTTGCAGGGTATCAGAACACAGGAGCGGGAGGTGGCTCATGTCTGATCTTCTCAATAATGCAATCGTAGCTGATATTGTCAAGTGTGCAATCGTTATTTTTGCTCTCTTGACGGCTTTTGCCTATATGACGCTTATTGAGCGGCGTGTAGTTGCCAAGATGCAGGGCCGCGTGGGACCCAACCGTGCAGGCCCATTTGGTCTCTTTCAGCCAGTGGCCGATGCACTGAAGATGGCCTTTAAAGAACAATTTGTGCCTGCGCAAGCTAAGAAGGCTGTCTATTTAGTTGCACCGATCATTTCGGTAGTTGTCGCACTCTCAGCTTTTGCTGTTGTGCCCATTGGCAATAACTGGAATCCAAAATCACCGAGCATCTGGGACCCGCTGATTGCTGATATCAATGTTGGCTTGCTCTGGATTCTCTCGATCTCATCGCTTGCTGTCTATGGTATCGTCCTGGGTGGTTGGGCCTCAGGTAACCGCTATTCCTTGCTTGGCTCCCTCCGCAGCGCTGCCCAGATGGTCTCTTATGAAACGAGCTTGGGACTAGCTCTGAGCGGAACATTGATGTGGGCTGGTACGCTGAGTCTGGTAGGCATTATCCATCAGCAAGTTGCTATGGGTATCTGGTTTGTTGCAGCGCAGCCGCTGGGTTTCATGATCTATCTCATCGCTGGCGTTGCCGAAGTCAACCGGGCACCATTTGACTTGCCAGAGGCGGAGCAAGAGTTGACTGCTGGCTACCTGACCGAGTACGGTGGTCTGCGCTGGAGCCTCTACCAGATGGCGGAATACATCAATATGATTACGGTTAGTTCGGTTGCCGCAACGCTCTTCTTCGGTGGCTGGAGCTTCTTTGGACTGACTGATAACATTCCTGGTGTGTCAATCATTATCTACCTCATCAAAGTTGCAATCTTCCTGTTCTTCTTCATCTGGCTACGTGCTACCCTGCCGCGCATCCGCTATGACCGCTTGATGCGTCTTGGCTGGCAATTGTTGTTGCCGCTAGCTGTTTTAAACGTAGTCATCACAGCAACCTGTGTAGCGCTAAATCTCCCATGGTGGGTTTGTGGTCTAGCGGGACTAGCTGTTATTGTCGTCTTGCTAGTCGCCGTTCGGCGTAAGAGCTTTACCGAGGG
>CBJMBI010000627.1:0-2777 GCA_966427955.1 uncultured Ktedonobacterales bacterium | reverse complement strand
AGGCCGGGATGAAGGTCCGTCATGCCAAATTTGGTGAGGGGATTGTGCTCAAGAGTGAGATCGTATCGGAAACCACGTTCGTGGAGGTGCAGTTCAGAGTGACCATTGGCAAAAGGAGACTGAGCATGGATTTCGATCGGCTGGAGCGTGTGTAGGGAAGTCGTTTCCCCATGAGAAGGAGCAAGCTTCGTTTTCGTGAACGGAAAACGAAGCTCTTTTGCGTTTTGGGATGACTTTGGTCACTGATATGTATGTCATATTCTATACAATAACATGATCACTATATCAGCCTTTTGCACATCTTATGAAACGCTAGCCAAGACGGTCTGCCAGTTGCACATCGCTTGAGCATGCTGCTTCCAGACAGGTCACCCCCTCTGGACCAACTTGAGCACTGTGAGGGATCCCGGCTGGCAGAATGAGACAATCTCCTGGTGAGAGGTCGATAGAGGTCTTTTCTCCTAATGCAGTTGATTGGTCGTACACGAGAAAGCAGATCGAGCCCTGGATACAATACAGCACTTTCTGATAGCTGTGAGTATGGACCGCATAAGAGTAATTGGGACCATTCGACCAGGTGTAAGGCGACAGCCCTTCTTGCTGCATGTGCAAACGCAAATTGTGCTCTTGTGGTGGGGTGCTGTCTTGCCAAGGAATAATATGCATCTGTTTCTCCTTTCCTCAAAGTGCGTTGCTAGAAGAGATCTTGCTTATCACTTCCACTACAGAGTCACTTACCTCAACGGTTTCCTTCTTCTGGATACTCTCTATCTCTCTACACGCCTGCCCCATCCCCATCGTAGTTTTATAGCCTATTCCTGAATAGCGAGCAAATTCTGCTAGAGCTGCTACCTGTGGGGCTGAGCTATCTTTAACTTTGACGTGATAGGTACAGGTTCCAACAAAGCCCTTCTGGCTATAGGTTGGAAAGCGCCGGGTTTCCACATGAAGATGATAATCTTCCACAACGACCTGCTTGCCGACAAATGCTCTCAATTCCCCTTTATCCAAGCGCAGGATTGCGGGAGCATACAAGTTCCAGCTTCGTATAAGGCTATCCCAGACTAAACGGGGCTCAGGAAAGAGGCTAAAGCGGCGATCACCCAGACTAAAGGCGGTAGGACTAGCAAACCGAAGGGTGATATGCTCACTTGCGGCGGTTGCGGCCAGAGTCTGCCAGTCGGTAGAGCCAGCCCAGCCAGTTGGATCGACATGAGGGGTTGAGATAAGACGACAAAGTGTCAACTCGGCAGTATCAAGAGTAACAGTAGTCAAGCGGCCTTCCAAGAAACACGTGCATAGGGCTTGCCAGAGTGGACCACCATCGAGCAAGGTGACTCGTAACCGACAGAGTTGTCCCGGTTGCAGGAGCAAATGCTTCCCCTGCTCGGTAGGCCCTCTGAGAGAGGAGACGGTGAAGGGACGATAGTTGGCCTCATCGTGGAGGCGCTTAGCAAGAGCTGGATCAACCTGAGTGATGATATTCAGGAAGAGGGCATGGGTTTGATGGCCCGTGCTTATGGGCAGCGTGGCAGCGTTGTGGGCTGTGAATTCTAGGATGAGAGAGTAGAGAAGATTTTTCGAAAGCATATTTTCTTTCCCCTAACCCTGCAGTGATAAATAGGCTCTGAGCATAAAAAGGCAACTGAGCGTCACTATCACTGTAGTACTAAAGAATAATGGCAGTATTGTCACGTTTACGACTCATTCCTAGCCTTGGTGCAATACTATCAAGGAAAAATGCATCCTGCCCAAATGCGATACTCCACTTACTGCATTTGCCATTTGGATTAAGAGCATGTAATGGATAAATCGCGAATAAAGGTGGCAACGAGGCACTCAGTCTAAAACTATTTTGCTCGCTAATCCAGCAATTAAGCTTCCGCTTGCTCAAGCGCTCATTGATGCTGTCTTTACCTGTACGCAAGCATACTTCATTTCCCTCAAGCCTAAAACCCTCCAAGCGTACCACGTGCTGAAATTGCAGCCCATTACTTGGCTTGCTAATTTCAAAATAGACATCTTTTGCTTTGCCTTCTACTAGTTCGTACACATGTATATAGCCAAGGATACTCTGTTGCTTTATATCTTCTAACCACTGATCTGCCTCTTTAGGATGCTTTCGTTTAACTAGCTCTGCAAAAGCTTGTTCACTCAATTCCTTACACTGTGTACGCCGTAATACAAAAGGAAGATTATATGTCTTCACTGGCTTCTTCCTCTGCTGAACATCAAGTTCATCATAAATAGCTACTGTGAAATCGCTTTCCATACCTCCTCGAAAGCTCTCCAAGTCAGAGAGATAATAATGGCGATTTTTACCGCTCGTTTGCTTTATTTCTGTACCGAACTTACCCCAGACAGCCCGTTGACATTTCAGATACTTCTGATAACTCCGCTCCGCCCGGTCCTGATCAGAAGGTGCTTGCTTATCATAAAGAACAGGCACCAAGCGATGTAATTTCTCTTCTGCTGGTCCTCTAGTATCTTCAAAGTCTTGTCTGCGTATGCGCTCACAGGCAGCAACAGCTTCCAGAGGCGAATATTTCGTGGTATAGGCAGCAAAATTTTCATAGTCCAGATAGGCTTCAGTAAGCAATTTATTGAGTTCGGTACGATCATAGATAGCACCATCTGAACTCCTATTTCTGATATACTCATAGACATACTCAGGAACTGCTAGCCAAGCTCTATTAGGGATTGTGATACTTTGCGGTTCGCGACCTTGCCGTCCCAGGCGTCCAAGACGTTGTATAGCTTGCGCTGCGCTACGCGCC
>CBJMBI010000626.1:0-2779 GCA_966427955.1 uncultured Ktedonobacterales bacterium | reverse complement strand
CCAAACGAACGCCTCTACCAGAAGGAAGAGCAGCAGTGGGAACCGAAGTACTTTGCTGATGAGGAGGGCCAAGAGGAGCCAAACGAACGCCTCTACCAGAAGGAAGAGCAGCAGTGGGAACCGAAGTACTTTGATGCAGTAGAAAATTTCACCTATCTACATGAATCACCTCAAGGACAGTATGAGCATGCAGAAACCGAACCGCTACAACATATGTCTTCTGTTGATGAAAAGCATAGTGAAGATGAATTGCCTGATACAGTGCTGGGTCTCAACAATTTAGCTGTGACCTATCATGAACAGGGCAAGGACGAACTTGCTGAATCATTGTTACAACGTGCCCTCAGCATGAGTAAGAAGCAATTAGGGCCTGACCATCCTGATACCCTGCAATGTTTCAACAACCTTGCAGTGCTCTACCATGAGCAAGGCAAATATGAGCAAGCCGAACCATTGTTCCAACATGTCCTCAACATTAGTGAGAAGCAATGGGGACCTGACCATCCTCATCTTATGCAAAGTCTCACTAATCTGGCGGGACTCTACCATGAGCAGGGCAAGTATGAGCAAGCCGAGCCATTACTCCAGCGTGTCCTTAGCATTAGCGAGTTCCAGTTGGGATCTGACCATCCAGAGACAGCACAAAGTCTCAACAACCTAGCTATGCTCTACTACGAGCAAGGTAAAAATCAACTTGCCGAACCATTGCTGCAACATGCTCTTAACATTCGAGAAGAACAGTTAGGGCCTAACCATCTAGATACAGCAGAAAGCCTCAACAACCTAGCTGTATTCTATCAGGAGCAGGGCAAATATGAACAAGCTGTACCATTATCACGCCGTGCCCTCAGCATTGCAGAACAGCAGTTGGGGCCTAACCACCCCGACACAGTACAAAGTCTCAATAATCTAGCTATGCTTTATCGCAAGCTGGGCAAGTATAGTCAAGCCGAGCCATTATATCGGCGTGCCCTCAAGATCAGTGAGCAGCAGTTAGGACCCGACCATCCTGACACGGTCCAAATCCTCAACAGTTTGGCCTTGCTCTATCGCAAGCAAGGCAAATATGAACAAGCTGAACCATTATACCAACGTCTTCTAAAGATTAGTGAACAACAATGGGGACCTTACCACCCGCGCACGGAGAAAGTACGGAAAAACTATCATCTCCTGTTGAGAACGATGGGACTTTTTGTTAAAGAAAAGAATAGTAATAGGGAGCATCAGAAAGGCCGATCCCACATATCTTCAACTAAGAAGACCTCACAGGAAGATAGCGTTATGTCTTGGAGAAAGGAATAGTAGCGTGGAATATCAGTAAGGGTAGATCCGACATATCTCCAGCTAGGAACTCACAGGAAGGTAGCATTATGTCTTCTGAGGACATGGGTAGAGTAGCTCAAGAGAGTCTGCGAGGACAGGAGCCTACAAACAAATGGGCAGTAATGATAATTGTGGCTATCGGCGTCTTTATGGCAACACTTGACTCATCAATTGTGAATATTAGCCTACCCACGATTGCCCACTATTTTAGAGTTCCCCTCAGTGGTGCTGTTGAGTGGGTCGTCATTGCTTATCTTGTTGCCACGACAGCGATCCTGCTAACAGCTGGTCGCTTGGCCGACATGATTGGGCGGAAAATGATCTGGTCTGCTGGTCTGATAATCTTTACAATTGGTTCAGCTATGTGTGGTGCTACACCGAACCTGGGTATTCTAATTGCAGCCCGGTTTTTCCAGGGCATAGGTGGGGCGTTGCTGATGGCTGTAAGCCCTGCCTTATTAACTAGCGCATTCCCCTCATATCAACGAGGACGTGCTCTTGGCTTAAATGCAATTACGGTTGCGCTTGGAGTTAGTGTGGGACCAACATTGGGTGGTTTCATTACCGCATCATTCTCCTGGCGTTGGATTTTTTATGTAAATGTGCCAATTGGCATTGTTGGCCTGATCCTCACATGGCGCATCCTGACTGAGCATCTACGCCGTAATCCTGGTCGTTTCGACCCTTTAGGTGCATTGCTACTTGCTATTGGATTAGCTAGTCTCACTGCAGGGCTCTCGTTCGGACAAGAACTGGGATGGGCTTCACTACCAATCCTCGTCTCACTTTTTATGGGTATCATTATGCTGGTTATTCTGCCATTTGTGGAGAAACGGGTTCCTAATCCTATCATTGTCTTATCTTTACTAAAGAACCGTGTCTTCACATCGGCGGTTACTAGCCTAATACTCAGCTTTCTAGCTTTATTCGCTATTAGCTTTATACTACCTTTCTACTTAGAGGAGTTGCGTGGCTTTTCAACCCAAGAGGCTGGTTTGCTACTGACACCGCTTCCTCTTGTATTAGCCATTTTTGCACCAATCAGTGGTGTACTAGCTGATCGCATTGGAACACGCTGGTTGGCAGCTAGTGGATTAGCAATTGCCTGTATTGGGCTGGTTTTGATCAGTCAGTTAGACGAACATAGCTCTATTCAGGATATCATCTGGCGTCTCGGAATCACCGGTTTTGGTCAAGCGCTTTTCCAATCTCCCAATAATAGTGCCTTGATGGGAGCTGCTCCACATGAATTACAGGGTAGTGCTTCTGGTTTCCTAGCGACCGGTCGTGTCGTTGGACAAACGCTGAGCGTAGCTCTGGCTGGAGCTATCTTTGCAGGACTGGGAGGGGCAGCCGCTGGTCAAATTCTTACCACTCAGCATCTCAGTGGAAGCCAGCTCCATGCACAGCAGCAGATCTTTGTCCATAGTTACCGCGTGACCTTTCTTGTCTTTGC
>CBJMBI010000625.1:0-2786 GCA_966427955.1 uncultured Ktedonobacterales bacterium | reverse complement strand
TGGTGCCGCTGTGTTATTGCTCATTATTCCAGAAACCTCTTGTTTCTGCGGAAGATAGTCTCTTCCTGATTCACTTCGACTTAGTCGCCGCCATTATTTTGGCCGTTGTTATCCCCATTATTGGCATTGTTATCCCCATTATTGGCAGGAAGTCCGGCTTGAAGTGGCTCTTCCCCATCAATTATCCAATCACAATTGCCATTGCCTAAAAGGCCATTCACACTGGAGGTACAGGCTTGATGTACTCCTTGCGGAGGAGTAAAAGTTGGTTGTTGACCAATGCCTAGTTCTTGTATGAATGCCGTTGGGTTATAGTTCTGTGGACATGGAACGGTTGGATATGTTGGGGAGGGACAAACACCAGCCAGTGTTTCCATAATACTATGCCAGATTGGTGCAGCACCTACAATTCCCAGCGTTCCAGGACTCATAGTTTCATTATTGGCATTGCCAGTCCAGACAGCTGTAACCACATTAGGTGTATAACCAATAGTCCAAGTATCTTTCGGACCATCCGTTGTGCCTGTCTTGGTTGCGACTGGGTGCTGGCATGTATTATAACTCTCATTTTGGCAGGCTGGATCAATATCCCAAAATGAGAGGTCATGATCATATCCAAATTCGGCAGAACGATCCTTTTCATCAATGAGGACTGAAGTCATGAGATATGATACCTGTTGAGAGAATACCTGTATTGTCGGTGGATGGGCTGGATCATAATGATAGAGATTATGTCCATAGTTATCCCAAATATCGAGAATACCCTGTGGCGGTATACGTACCCCACCATTAGCGAATGCCTGGTAAGCATCGGCCATCTGTAGCACGCTAGCATTTTCTGTACCCAGAGCCCATGAGACACCAAGATTTTGAACCTGGTTCAAGCCCAGACGATGAACAGTTGTGAGTACATTTTCCGGCCCGGCAAATTCCATGGCTTTGACTGCACCGACGTTTTGTGATTGGGCAAGTGCTACCCGAACTGTAGCTTGTGCATTTCCACCATAGTGATTCGGATCGCCCTTTGCACTATAGTCGGGGGGATGGTACATACTATCCTTTGATGCCCCTGCCGATGCCCCGTTGGGGAAGAAGGTTTGTGTATCAGGAACAACCATGCTTGGATACCATCCCATTTCAAAGGCAGTAGCATAGACAAATGGCTTAAAGGTTGAACCAGGAGGCCGTCCAGCTGGAGTCCCATCCGCATTAGGTGGTGGATCAGCAGTATTGTATTCTCCTCCAACCCGTATATCTGGATTATTGTAGTCGGCGCTACCATCCATAGCTAGAATCTCGCCATTATGAGCATCCAGTACTACCACTGCTGCATCATGCAGATTATGGGCCACATCTACGGGAGTTGAATCACCATAGAAATGGAATTCCGGTTGTGTCAGATGGAAATTTACCGTTGATTCCACATATTTTTCCAGGTTTAAGTCGACGCTTGTGCGGATATTAAAGCCGCCCGTGAGAAAAGGAACAATGCCCTGGTTTGGGTCTCCATTCCCCAAGACTGTCTCGACCTGATGGATAATCCAGTCCACAAAGTGTGGAGCATATTTTGGATTATGGTAGGTTGTGAAGGTCGTATTAGCCATCAGATCTTCTGCTTTTTTGGCTATTTCGGGTGTGATAGGTCCCAGTCCCTGGACCGACATGTTCATCTGTATCATTTGATCTAGGACATACTTCTGACGCTCTAGTGCTAGTTGTTTGCTTGTATCGCCTCCAGCCGGATAATAGGTAACTGGATTCTGTGGTAAGCCAGCCAATAGTGAGGCTCGTGCTAGTCCTAGCAAGGGATCGTGTTGGTTGGTCTGCTGATTGAAATCCAATTCGGAGATACCGGGAGTACACTTAAAATTTTGATCACATTGAGGCATCAGATGGAAATATTCTTCTACTGCAGACTCAATGCCAATATCCAAAGGACCAAAACTAGCTGCGTTGAAGTACATCTCCATGATTTTCCACTTAGGATATTGCTGAGTCAGACCAATTGCTAGCACGGCTTCAGGTATCTTACGATTGAGGGTCTCTTGATTATTCCCTGTCAAGTTTTTGATTACCTGTTGTGTAAGAGTACTGCCGCCTCCTTGGATAGTGTTATTATGCGTAAGGTAGGATATAGCAGCACGGGTAATACCTTGTGGATCAACACCGGAGTTGGTCCAGAAGCTATGGTCTTCGGCGGCAACCATGGCATCCTGCATGATCTGTGGGACTTCGCTGTATGTTACAGGTGTACGGCGTCCCCCGCCAGGACGATTATCATATGCATTATAGAGCAGGTTCATGTTCCGGTCGTAGATATGCGTGGTCTGTGTGATTGTATTGAGCGCAAGCTGCTGTACTTTGGGTAATTGGCTCTGATAATAGGTATAGCCGTAAACTATCCCTGAGCCACCAAGAACTACTACCAATACTGCAAAAACGATTCCTATACGGTGCCAGATGTTTGTGGTCCCTTTATCACGCCGCTTATGCATTATCGTCCTAATGCGCTGAAGCCGTGAACGCTTCCACGGTTCTGATGCTTGCTGAGCAGATGTCTCAGGTGTTGCTGTCGTATGAGGATGGTAACGTTCCATATAGGGGGCTGGTGGTTGAGGGTTGTAGCCTACCATAGCCGCCATTTTGTTAGAGATCGCATAAAACTTCCCTGATACAGTCTGAAAGGCATTGTTCAGCAAGTCTACAGGATAGTTTTGAGGTGGATACTCTCTTCCGTTGGCTATTGGTGGTTGTTGGTTTTGCTGGTACGATAAAAGGCCCGAAGG
>CBJMBI010000624.1:0-2787 GCA_966427955.1 uncultured Ktedonobacterales bacterium | reverse complement strand
CCGCAGCTTGCAGGGTTGGCAGACCAAAGCCTTCTCCCCATGAAGCTAGTAGATGCACATCAGCGGCCTGGTAGATTTGTACCAGTTGCTCAAGCGGTATCCCTTTGGAGCTGGACATGCCTTTGGTCAGACAGACTTTCCCGGTAAGATTGAGAAAGGTGATATCCGATTGCAGGTCGTAATGAAACTCCAGAGTGTGAGTATATGTATCATTTGGGTCACAATGCAAGTGTAGGATCACATCATCCTTATCAAGAGCAAAGCAGCGGAAGATTTCTAACGTTCGAGGTAACATCTTGCGGAGCTGATTGCGGGCATCAGAGAGCACCACAAACTTGCCTTCATAGCCAAGGAGGCGCTTAGCGACATCTTTATCAGCAGGTGGCTGAAACACTTTGGTATCAACGCCATGCGGAATGTAGGCTGGTTCTATTCCATTGGCTCGTGTCACATTCTGACCGTAGCGACTCATTGCAATCGGCAGGTCAACACGCTTTAAGATGTGTACCCAACTTGGTGGCAGACGCTTTTCGCCTGCATCACCATCAATGGGATAATAGAAGGCCCAAGGAATGCCTGCTGTCTGCATGAAATTGGCGATGTCTGGACAGTTCATAGCTCTCAACCACCAGATATCAGTCAGTATTATCACTATATCTGGCTGGAGTTGGCGTACATAATCCAACAGCTCAGCACGACAGGCATTTGGAGAATACCCTGGATGAAGCTTAGAATAGAGCATACAGTTTTGCCAGGGGACTGGCTTCCCTTTCGTTTGCCAGCCTAAAATAGAGACATGATGTCCGCGATCAGCTAGATCACTGCATACTCGTTGGGTGACGTTTCCATAACCTGATGGTGTCGTCGGACTATCCGACATCCAAAGGACCCTCATGACGATTACTCCTTCAATGATCAAATTATTCAATGAACCTGATGTTCAGGTACGACAGATTATGCAGAAGCTATGGTAAGGTGCTCTAGATCTTGACTGGAGAGTATCCGTGGATAAAGATTGGAACTTTTGTCCTTCCACTGTTGTTTCTATCTCAGTACAATAAATCTCATTTAACAATGAATTCATGCTATTTCCTTTTAATCTTAGCAGCAACTTCAAACGAACATTGTAGATCTACAGATATTTGTCTTTGGCAGGCGGAAGAGCATATGGTAGAGGCAAGAGCGACCATCTCATCTCTCTGGAAAAACTCTCGTTGTCAGATACAAACGTTTAAAACTATAATTTCCTTCAATTATTTAGTATTGAGTATAGACCTATACTTTACAATATCAATTGCAGCAGGTAAAAAAGCTGTTTGCTACCCAGAAAAGCCATTCCAAGTTTACTATCTCCTGGGTGAATGGAGTATCCACTAAAACAAGCATCATTTGATTTGGCAATATATTTTGTTCAGTTATGAAAGGAGCATTGAAGACCTAATGAAAGAGCGACCTTCTCTTTTAGAGGCGACTACAGTGGTTCACCAAAGTCTTGACACCTCAAAGTTCTCAGAGGGGATACAAGGGACCAGTCTTTCCAATAGTAGTTGTAAGACTAGCCAGTATTGTCTGGCAGATGTGGCATTCTTCCCAGCTGGAGATCGGCAAGTCCTAACCTATGTAAGAGGTACTGAAATTAAGCGTCTCTTACAGACACCAGTTGCTAATCTGCTTGCCCAGTGCCAGACGTTTAAAACTATTGATGAGCATGTCGATACCTATTGCCGGGAACAGCAGTTGAGTGGAGCCATGCTTGAGACTATCCGCTCCAAACTCCAGCACCAGCTGCGGCAGTTGGCACAGGAGGGCTATCTCATCTCATCAAACCAGATCCACCAGCTTTTTCAAGCATCGAACGAGCAGATTTCTCCATCTCCTATTACGTCCATTGTCTTTCCTACTTGCAACCGCGTTGAAGGGTTGCAGCGCTGCATAACTAGTTACATTGAGCATTGCCAGTGCTTTGGACGTAATCCTGACTTTATCGTGTCGGATGACTCCATGTCTCCTGCAACGCGAGATGCATACCGAGAGATGTTATGTGCCTTGAAGGCGCACTATGGTGTCAACATTGCCTATGCTGGGTTGGAAGAAAAGATGGCGTTCGCTAAGAGGCTAAGCGAAGAAGGGGATATCCCAGCGGAGGTTGTGTCCTGGGCATGTATCGGCGATAAACAGTATGGTGTGAGCACTCTTGGAGCCAACCGTAACGCGCTGCTGCTTCACACCGTAGGAGAATGCATTTTCACGACAGATGATGATGCCATCTGTCGTGTCGCAGCCTCCCCAGGTTTCAAGGATGGACTCGCTTTGATTTCCAGGGGAGATCGCACAGAGTACTGGTTTTACCCCGATCGGGACAGTGCTCTAGCATCTGTCAAGTTCGTTGAGCAAGACATTCTTGCATTGCACGAGCAGTGGCTTGGACAAGATCCAAGAGCAGGAATAGCCAGCTATAGTCGCAATGATCTGCTCTCGGTCGAGCAGGCAACAGATAGTTTTTTGCATCGTTTAGCCATGCGATCGAGCAAGATTGCTGTAACGGCGCATGGTGTGGTTGGTGATGCGAGTTACCAGACGACAGAGGTCCTGATTTTTCAGTCGGGCGAGAGCCTCAAGCGATTAGCGAGTTCCGAGCAAGCTTATCGCTCGGCACATGCAAGCCATGAAACGGCTCAGGCGGTGAATCAGATCACGATCAGAGAGATGGCTGTTCCTCTTATCGGTATGTATATGGGAGGTTTGGATAATCGTAAGTTGTTACCTCCGTTTACTCCTGTTGGCCGA
>CBJMBI010000623.1:0-2788 GCA_966427955.1 uncultured Ktedonobacterales bacterium | reverse complement strand
AGTCCCCAAACCGATCACCAGGGGGAACCAGTTGCATCAGGATATAAGCCACCTCACCAGCAGTTAAAAGCACGAAAGAAGGGGGAGCAATAACCAGCCAGACACGCAAGAGTACAAGCATGAAGTTCTCATGAAAAGGCCGGCCAAAATGTGATGACTCAATTAGGTTGATCCGACGTGTGCGTAGTTGTTCTTGGGTCATCTCCGAGGTAGTCATGCGAACTGGAAGCGGTTTGTCAGTTTGAACAGTGAAATCAGCTTGGAGTTCACCGGTATTCGACTCTTTCACTTGCTCGTTTATCCCAAAAAGCTTGTCAAAAATTCCCATCGTTTTATCTCTCCTCTCGTGAAAAAAGCCGATACCCGTTCAAGAGTACCGGCATGAACTGGTCAGTCTTCTAAAACTTCAATCAGCTTAAGACGAGCGTCCTTTAATGCTTCATGGGCCTTTCGCTCTTTTTCTGTTAATCCGCTCACTATTCCAATATGAGAGATTGTGACGATCATCCCATCAAGCTGTTTAATGTATTTCTTAACAAGCTCTTTTTCCACGGCTCCCTCTCTCCTTACTCATCCTCATCCGGCAAGCCCAAATCACGCAAGTTGGTTATCTGGCTCCTGATTTGAATGATTTCCCGCACCTCACCGGTTATCTTGTCCTCAATCTCACGCTTCCCCGCCGATTGACTGATGATGGTGACTTTTACCTTATGCCCGCTCAGATCGGTCTTCAGCTTTCCCCCGTCAACCAGCTCAGCAAATTGAGGGTCTCGGTCTCGCATCTGGCAGGAATAGATGTTACCCCTGAGCGGATCAACGATTTCGAGAGAGAGGAATGACCACTTCTGACCTTTCCTTTCACCAGACTCGACAACACCTTGAACGGGCCGGATACCCTGAACAATCCCAATAAGTACCAAACTCATTTAATTTTCTCCTTTTGAACTATCAGACTCACTTAAATCCTCATACAAATCACAACCAGAGCAGTGCAGAATACCACTCTCGTTTTCCATTAGCTCCTCACAGAACAGACAGACCACGTTCCCGCTTCTCCTTTCGAGCCTTTTTGATTTGTGCCGAATGAGGTGGACATATTCCGTGGCTACCATTCCCCATAGGTTGACCAGCTTCTTCCAGACACCATGCACAATCCCTAGACTCATCCACCATTCCCAAAGTGTCGTTGTTAATACACCCTTGCTCATACAAGTACTTCCATAAATCACTGCTCATGCCACCCTCCCAGATCTCCAAAGACTCACTGAAGACTCAACGGACCGAACATAACTAGAAGGGTCATTGCTATCATCAGAAGGTGCGTACTTGTTGATGATCTGATCTATGCTTGTTAGTCTCCACTCGCTCACGTACAGATTGTGAATGAGTCGGTACCAAGCAATAATCCCGTTTGACCAGGATGGGAAGTAAGCATAACCAGACTCGCACCAGGTACCCAAATCGGAATAGCTATCATCCAGACAGCGAAGGTTGCCTATGCTCAGACTAGAAGCGGCTACCCCAAATTTCCCAAAGGTGGATTCATGCTGGAAGAAAGCAAGAGCATACGCGTCGTCTATTCCCGTACTGAGAGACTGAGAGTAGAAGACTTGACCAGTGCCAGCCGCGGGGGAATTGGCCGTTGACAAGACTTGGTTAATGAAATCAGCAGACAACGAAGGACTACCAACAACCGAAAAACCAGACTGATTGGAACCCTTCTCGCAACCAGACAGACACACCGCACCCAAGGCAAAAAGAAGCGATAGGCAAACAAAAAACCGAGCTGACATAAACCTCCTCCAACAGACGGTTATGGACAAGCTCGATCCAAACAAGGTAATATATGAGTGGACACAGTGAAGCGCAGACCAGCCTCACAACTTGTTTGGGCTTGCTTGGAACCGTCCGAATGTTACGCAGCTATCCGACCTACCAAGTACAGAAGCCGCGTGACAAAACCAAATCGAATGAAAATGACTCTGGTTGCCGCCAGGGTCGTTTTCTTTTCCTACTGAATATTCCATCCTACAATCTCAGTAACTCTAATCTCCCTCCCATATCCCCTAGAAAGAGCATCTGCAATCTTCTTGGCATTAACAACCGAAAGCTTTTCACCACGTTCGGCCCTTATAACCGTACCGTGACTAATATCGGCCTCTTTCGCCAGTCTTGATTTATTCCAACCAAGATCAACTCTTAGCTCCCGTAGTGTCATGCAGTTAATCACGTCTTTCATATTATTTTTACCCCACAAGTCGAGAATACCATAGGATGTTTACCGTTGTCAATCCCTCTTAACCACTGATTCCGTCCACGAGTACTAATTGGCTATAGCTCTCCCATCCAAATTAGAACAAACATTCAAAACCCTCATGCACTTTGCTCCGTTGTGTACCTCATTAAACTCGAAGCTACCCATCTGTCTAGACACTGTGTCCATATGCGTACTTGGTTAGATTGAAAGCCGTTGACGTGAATAGGGGGAATAGGCCGGTCAAGATTTGTAAGGATGAGCAGACAAATACCAACCAGCAACTTATGGATACTTTGCACATGTTGAGATAGAAAAGTTTGTGCAATATTCACATATGAGCACTCTTTTTTCGATTCATGCGAGGAAAGCTATTTAGTTGGGTCATTTCAACGCCGTAACCCCTAGGAAACTACTAAAAACATGCATCCGTTGTGATTTTGTTGATTTTTGGGTATGGTACCAGTTTAGTCACCGATATGATATAATTAATCACATCAATACACTTCTATATCCAACAAAGGAGTAACCAAT
>CBJMBI010000622.1:0-2791 GCA_966427955.1 uncultured Ktedonobacterales bacterium | reverse complement strand
GAGATTACTGGCCCAAAAGCAATTCAAGGCATAAGTGGACAGATCTCGTTTGGGAGTAATGGCGATCCAATGAACAAAGCAGTTGTCGTTCTCTACATTGATCAAACAGGTCATACTCAGATGCTTCAGACAAATGGAGTGCAGGGTTGCTTTGTCGTTGGACAGTGTGGGTAATAGTACTACACTGGCTTGTCGAAGCTACGCTAGCTGCTCTGGAAAAACTCGCTAGACAATATGCTATACTCATTCTACGGGAATCATATTGCTATCAATAGAGGCAAAGGAGCAAATTTATGGCGATATCCCATCTCTCAGAGGACGAGCAAGCACTTATCGCAGCTATCCGTGAAATTGCGCAAGCTCAAGTTGCACCTCGTGCAGCAGAGATAGATCATACGGGGCAGTTTCCTTGGGATATGAAAGAACTGTTAGCACAGCAAGATATCTATGCGATGCCGTTTCCCACTGCATATGGTGGATTGGGTGCTAGTGAACTAGCCACTGTGATGGCAATTGAAGAATTATCACGCTGTTGTGCTACAACGGGACTATTGCTCGCCGTGCAACAACTAGGCAGTCTACCAATCATTTTATTCGGCAATGAACAACAAAAGCAGCAATATCTGCCACGCCTAGCTAGTGGTGAATGGTTAGCAGCCTTTGGACTGACCGAGGCAGGTTCAGGATCGGATGCAGCTGCAATGCGCACGGTTGCCATACGCAGAAACGATACCTATATCCTCAATGGTTCAAAGCGTTTCATTACTAATGGAGGCTTGGCCCAGGTTAATACGATTTTTGCGCTGACAGACCCAGCCCAAGGAACACGTGGGATTAGTGCCTTTATTGTAGAAAAGGATTTTCCAGGTTTCTCTGTTGGACGCATCGAAGATAAAATGGGGATCAAGGGATCACAAACAGCCGAACTTATCTTTACTGATTGTGAGGTTCCAGCAGCGAACTTGTTGGGGAGTGAAAGTGAGGGCTTTAAGATAGCCTTGACGACGCTAGACCACACGCGTCCTGGCATTGGAGCACAAGCAGTTGGTATTGCGCAAGGGGCCCTTGATTTAGCTGTCTCCTATGCCAAGCAGCGCATCCAATTCAACAAACCGATTGCCGAAAATCAGGGCCTTCAATTTATGCTAGCAGATATGGCAACCAAGGTTGAAGCATCCCGTCTGCTTGTCTACAACGTTGCCGAGATGATTGATCGGGGTGAAAAAAAGGTGAGCAAGTATGCCTCTATGGCGAAGATGTTCGCTTCAGATGCAGCCATGGAGGTCACTAATGACGCAATTCAAATTCTCGGTGGCTATGGCTATATAAAGGAATATCCAGCGGAGCGTATGCTACGCGATGCTAAGATTACACAGATTTATGAGGGAACGAACCAGATTCAGCGCCTCGTAATTGCACGGAGTTTGTTAGCAGACTAAGGTGTCATTGCCAGTCTTTCTACGTACCAGTACTTTATCAATGCGCCTGCCATCCATATCAACAATCTCTAGAACAAAATTGCCGATCGTGACTGTCTCGCCTATTTTGGGGATATGCCCAAGGTGCTTGAGGGCCATGCCTGCAAGAGTATGATAGTCACCGCGTTCATTTTCGGGCTGGGGACCCATACCAATCTTCTCTCGCACCAGCTCGTGGTCAGTCATAGCATCAACGAGCCAACTCCCATCATCTCGTTGGACAATGGCATTGTCTTCTGGGACATCATACTCATCCTGGATTTCGCCGACTAACTCTTCCAGCACATCCTCTAGCGTGACTAGTCCAATGACCTGACTATATTCATCAATTACAATCGCCATATGGATGCCCTTGCGTCTAAAAGTCGTCAGGAGATCATCAACATGCTGATATTCTGAAATAAAGAACGGCGGGCGGGCAATTGCACACAGATCCATATCTTTTTCTTCTTGCTCCGTACGGGAACGCAAGAGATCTTTGGCATAGAGAACCCCAACAATGTTATCGAGGGAGTCTTCATAAAGTGGAAGACGGGTGTAACCAGAACTGAGGAAGGTTTCGATTACCTCAGACAAAGGCGTGCCGAGTTCTATTGCAACAATTTCTGTACGCGGAATCATGACAGTACTGACATCGCGATCGGTAAAACGAAAGACGCGCCTAATAAACTCATGTTCTTCCTTTTCAACCGTTCCACTTACAGCACCTTCACGTGCCAGATAGACAATGTCCTCTTCTGTAACCATCTCTTTGACTGGCTTATGCTGGCCTAGTAAGCGCAAGACCAAGTTAGCAGAGAAGGTGAGTATGGAGATGATTGGACGCACAAGTGCTAGCAACCCCATCATCACAGGAGCTACTCGTGTGGCAATTTTTTCCGAGGCCCGTAGTCCCAAACGCTTGGGTGTCAGTTCCCCTAGGACTAATGAAAAGTAAGTAATGAAGATGACAACCATGCCAAGGGCAATAGTATCTGCATACGTCCTGAGCACTGGAAAGGTTCTAATCCACTGTGCTAGCGGCGTGCTGAGACTTGCACCACCGAAGGCCGCAGCTAGTGTACTGATGAGTGTAATACCTACCTGGACAGTCGCCAGGAATAGGTCGCTATGTTCAGTAAGATAAAGTGCTTGTTTGGCACCTTGCTTCCCTGCATCAGCCTGCTGCTGGAGACGACTACGACGAGCCGAGACAATAGCAATCTCCGAGGCCGCAAAGAAGCCATTAGCGAGAATCAAGACGAAGATAATGATGATTTCGATACCAACAAAAGTGTCCATAAAATAGCAGCCTTCTACCTGTCAGCATTTGC
>CBJMBI010000621.1:0-2798 GCA_966427955.1 uncultured Ktedonobacterales bacterium | reverse complement strand
CAAAAAATGATGAAGGCTTCGGTTTGTGTGTCGGAGACTGACCCTTTTGTCCTACTCGCTCTTCCGACTTTTCGTTCCAACCATAGGCAAACCCCAAAGCCGAACAGACAGACAGACATATCCTTCAAAATCTTGGCTTTGTCTTCGCGGTACCGTTCGTCTCCCGTACCGTTCAAAATACATTGTTGTTGACTCCCTCATCTTTCTCTTGCTAGCTTGTTCCTATCATTGCAGATGACGTGTTGTTCTAACAAATTGTCCCTCTTTCCCCATGGACAAGGTTCTTTTCATTCTGCATACTGGCGGCTCTTGCGCTTTTTTTCTGAACACTGTCTCACCCGCTCGATACTCGATCGAAAGCGGGTGAGCTATTTTTGCTCGTTGACATACTTGACTTAATTGCTCAAGTATGTCAACTTTATCTATACTCATGTCAAAAATTGATGATAATAATAACATTGAAGAATAAAGAAGGCTATGGTACTGTTCAATATAAGCCCGAGAGGCCGGTATCCTTATCACACATGGAGTAGAAGAGATGATCAAGAATGACCATAGTCTAAAGACTCAAGCCAGTCATGAGATTACAGGTGGTATTATCAGTAGAGGGACAAGAGATCTTATTGTTCTAAGGTATATGGCTCAGAACATACATGAAGTCTTGTATGGTCTAGGGCAGCCGTTTGCAGGTTCATTTCCTCTGTCTTATTCATTGAATGTGCGCCATCATCGGCAACAACGCGTTATCTTGTATGATCCGGAGTTCTTGTTGCGAAATACAACTTTATCTTTTGTAGGCTTTGTGAGTGGAAAACACAAGACTGTTGATCCATCTATTGATAACGAAATGCAAAGGGTAGATGCGTTACTTACTAAAGAGCTGATAGATGCTCCTGGTCTTCTGTGTTACTCTTCGTTAGAACTTTATGCAGGCAAATGGTATAACTTGGTCTTGCTTGCTAATTTCAATATCAAAACACATCTCCGAAATAGTCCTACTCATTGCTATGGGGCTTATCAGCTTGCTACTCGTTACTATGAATGGATCAGGTTGCATAGTGGCATCATAACTGATGGGCTTAGCAGAAGTATATTGCATTTGCAAAAGACTAAATATTATATCTGTCAGGCACCAGAGCCGCGCTTTACGGTTCGTGAATTGATCTATGCATAAGCTAGGGAAGACTGTTCTCTCCTTGGGTGTGTATTCTTCTCTTGGTTATTGACTCAGAAAGAGGAACCTTGATATGTCTAGAGCAACTTTCCCGACCATCCGTTTTGCGAACTTCCTATCGCCTCTCTTGCAAGAAACCTATGAATATATCGCCAGCTATGTTGGGGCTTGTGTCGGATTTCCGACAGTATTAAAAGTGGGACAATCTTTTTGGGAATTCAGTGCAGGCCAGGTTGATGTAGGTTTTATCTGTGGACTCATGTATGTTTGTATGGCTGACTGGTTTGATGGTTGTGTTGAGTTACTGGCCGCTCCGGTACTCTGTGGAGAACGCTATCAAAAGAAGCCGATCTATTTTTCTGATGTGATAGTACACCGTGATAGCCCATATACATCCTTTGGCGATCTCCAAGGATGTGTATGGGCCTACAATGAGTTTGTATCTCATTCTGGCTATAATCTGGTTTATTATAGTTTACTTGAACGAGGGGAAAAACTTCCTTTCTTTGGCAAAATGATCAAAAGTGGTTCTCACCTCAATTCGTTGCGTATGGTTATAGATGAACAAGCAGACGCTGCTGCAATTGATTCACATGTGCTTGATGTACTCTTGCAAAGAGACCCCAGGGCTGCTGCACAGATACGTGTAATCGATGTGCTTGGGCCTTCAACTATTCCGCCAGTCGTAGTTGCCAAAAAGGTTGATGCAAAGCTTAAGCGCCAGCTTCAAGAGGCACTCATTACCATGCATTATAACGATCATGCTGCATATCAACTCCGCAAGGGATCAATAGAGCGCTTTGTGCCTGTTACAAGTGAGCATTATCAGGACATGCGAGATATGCTTCTCTCTGTGCAGAAAAAAGAACTTTCTGTCAAGTGAGTCGTCTACTTCTTGCTTTGCATGATAATGATCATTTAACGATCAGCGTGAGATTCATGCCTGGATGGACGGTGCAGTAGAGATGGAATGTGCCAGCAGTGCTAAATGCAATCTCCTTGTTAGCATAGCCATCTATTTCTAGATTTACTGGTGGGGCTCCAGGCTCTTTTACCGATCGGGCATTGCCATTGCTATCCCAAGTGCCATTGTCGATGATATGTATGGCGGCTGTATCATTGACCAGCGTGATATCCTGTCCCTTTTTAATAGTAATCGATGGCTGATCAAAATTTGAGTCGTTCATATGAACCTGGTTTGGGCCGCTCGCTGTAGAGCTGTTTCCACATGCTGCTACGAGAGAAATAACGATTGTTAATAAGCCCATGAGGGCGATTGCTCCAAGAAACTTTTTCATAGGTAGCTGTCTACTTCCTTTATTTATTATCAACGAAAATGACGTTGTAACTCTGAGGCATACTGTCTTCCAACCTGATCTGCATGCTGTTCAAGCCATGTGGCCAGATGAGTCTGGCCCGTTGGCGGTTGTTGGGAAATGAGTAGGTTTGCCATCAAGCCCTCAACCTCTTGGCGCGTGATCAGCACATCACCTACCAGAGGTTCAATTAATTTTGCAAGGTAAAATGCCAGTGTTGGGTTTACATGCACAAGAGCAACTTTGCGCTGTAATGTGCTAGCAATGAGTCGTACCAATTCTTCAAACGAGAAAACATCGGGTCCAGT
>CBJMBI010000620.1:0-2808 GCA_966427955.1 uncultured Ktedonobacterales bacterium | reverse complement strand
CGTGGTGAATTGCGCTGTATTGGTGCAACTACCCTTGATGAGTATCGCAAAGATATTGAGAAAGATCCTGCCTTGGAGCGCCGTTTCCAACCTATTCTGGTCAATGAGCCAACAGTCGAAGAAGCGATTGAGATGTTGCGTATTGTACGCCCCAATTATGAACTCCATCATGGGGTTAGCATTACTGACGAGGCAATTCAAGCGGCTGTCAAACTCTCTGATCGCTATATTAATGACCGCTTCTTGCCAGATAAAGCAGTCGATCTGATCGATGAGGCAGGGTCCGCTCTACGCCTTGAGGCAAATGAGAAGGGCATTGTTACTCCGGCATTGATTGCCGATCTAGAAAAAGAACTGGCTCATACTCAGGCTGAAAAGGAAGCAGCCGCAAGCGCTGAGGACTATGAGCGTGCGGCTCATATGCGCCAGCAAGAACTGTTGATCCTGAAAAATTTGGAGAAGGCTCGTTCACAAGAAAATCAGGTGATTTCATTGATTGTAACACCAGAACATATTGCTCAAGTGGTTGAGACATGGACTGGTGTTCCCGTAAGCCAAATGCTGGAGAGTGAACGCCAGAATCTACGTTCGCTCGAAGATGATCTACGCAAGCGCGTCATTGGTCAGGATGAGGCAATTAGTGCCGTTGCACGAGCTATTCGTCGCTCTCGTGCTGGCCTGAAAGATCCCAAACGACCAATTGGCTCTTTCCTCTTCTTGGGCCCAACCGGTGTTGGGAAAACTGAATTGGCAAAAGCCTTGGCTGCTGAGCTGTTCGGTGGAGAGAGTAATTTGATCCGCCTTGATATGTCGGAATATATGGAGCCTCATACCGTTTCACGTTTGTTCGGTAGCCCTCCAGGATATGTCGGCTATGATGAAGGTGGCCAGTTGACTGAGAAGGTACGTCGCCGCCCGTACAGCGTTATTCTGCTAGATGAGGTCGAGAAGGCTCATCCTGAGGTCTTCAATTCTCTCTTACAGATTATGGATGATGGGCGCTTGACTGATGGCCAGGGACGCACTGTGGACTTCAAGAATACAGTGGTGATTATGACGAGCAATGCCGGAAGCTCTGATCTCAAACGTGCAATGAATATGGGCTTCTCGGCAAAGAGAGGTGAAGAAGCACGCGATTCCCAACATGAGGCGATGCGCTCGAAAGCCATGGAAGGTCTGAAGCGTCTCTTCCAACCAGAGTTCATTAATCGTATTGACCAGATTGTAGTCTTCCATTCACTGGGCCGCTCTGAACTCTATCGGATTGTCGATCTGCTATTGAGCCAAGTACGCGCCCGCCTGAGTGAGCAGCAAATAGAGCTAGTGATAGGTGATGAGGTCCGTGATTTTCTCTTGAAAGAGGGCTTCGACGAGGAGTATGGAGCGCGCCCATTGCGCCGTGCTATTCAGACCTATATTGATGATGTATTGGCTGATGCACTGTTAGCCAATGAGATTTCCAATGGCCAGACTGTCGAACTAATCGTATCCAATGAGAGAATCATTGTCCGCCCACTAGAGGTTCTGCAACACTAGAACGTCTCAATCTAAGTGCATGGCACTTGTTGTCCGGTAGGCCTACGATGAGTAGGTCTACCGTTTTTGTTTCACTTTGCTCTACCAGTAAAAAGAACAGGGTATCGCCCTTTTTTGTGCAGCTCTACAATTGCAAGTGTGGCAAATGAAAAGTTTTAGAAGGTTGTTGTGCTTACAGCTCAAACAAGACAAATATTTGATAGACACCCAAAAGAACAGTCGTGTTTGCATTTTGTGGTAGTGTTATGTTAGACTGCCTTCATGGCAACTGTACCATTTCTTCGCGGCAAACAGTAGGTAGTGATGCATCTTCTTTTTTCGATGGAAACCAGGGAGCATGAGGACAGTTCAAAGCAATATTGACATTGATAAATCTAACCCTAGAGATAAAATGTCGTCAGTTGCTCAGCTAAAGCCAACTGATGAATATCGCAGGGTTAAGCAGCCAAAGTGGCGTCACCCAATCATTGGCTATCTAGCTATGTTTGCCTTTTTAGCTGCCATGATGTCTCTCTGGCAGATACAAATAGGTCCCATTCTCACTGGCGCTTTTTCATCCCTTGCTTTAGTGCTAGTGGCATTCCTCTGGGGGACTGGGCCTGCAATTTTTATGCTCATAGCGCTTATCGGCTTTCTTGACTATCTAATTGTTTCTCCTAGACACTGGCTTCCTACAAATTGGCAGGATACGCTTCAACTATTGCTCACTGCCATTATAGGTCTATTGCTGATATGGATTACAGTGGAGCGGGAAGGTGCTCGTACAAAGGCACTAGCATCTAAAGAGGAGTTAACGGCTAATTCCGAGGAATTGAAAACGACGATCCAGATGAAAGATCGTTTCATTTCTGTTGCTTCACATGAACTAAAAACTCCTGTTACAACAATCCGAGTCCAGACTCAATTCTTGCTTCGTCGGCTATCCAAACAGAAAGGAACTGAGGTTGATAAAGAGTTTCTTCTCCGGTCCCTCCATCGTATTGATGAGCAAACTGAGCGTATTGCAACATTGATCACAGATCTCCTCGATACAAATAGAATACGTACGAATAAGGTCATGTTGAATAGGCAGTCATGTGATCTCAACGAAATCTGCCAGAAAGTTATAGAGGATCAACGTCTCCTCACAGAGCGGTTGATTTTGCAGGATGTGCCAGCTTTGCCAATAGAAGTCTATGCTGATCCAGATCGAATAGCTCAAGTTCTCATTAATGTGGTCGGCAATGCTTTGAAATATTCACCACAAAGTAGCCAGGTAGAAGTGTCCATAAG
>CBJMBI010000619.1:0-2809 GCA_966427955.1 uncultured Ktedonobacterales bacterium | reverse complement strand
AATGTCTTCCTATATCTCTCATTTTTAATCTCCTTCCTTTTCTCAAGGATGAAAACCAGTTTTCTTCTTTCTAAGCTAAGATTGTCTGAACTCAAAAGGAGCAATCAGCCAATTAGGAGAGATCTCGCATTTCAAAAGCGGGACTCCTTCTGAGTTTAACTTGCTCCTTGCAGCGAAGTCAAGTTGAAAAGAGAAGATTTGTGTTTTATGGATACTTTGTATACTTCTATTGTTACAAGTGTTATATTTATAGTGAGTTAAAAATCAACTTATTATGACATGCTTGACAATATGCTCATAGAGGTAATGATGTGTATGACTCTGCCGTCATTGGAAGGCTCAAACGTTTCGCTGGCTCAGCGTTCCGTTGAAATCTTGGTCGAGATTTTTCTCAACGGAACCATCTTTTCGTCTTTTTGGGAAACTCTTCATTAACAGACCTCTTAGGGAGAGAGTTCTCTTGGTTGGCTTTGCAACTTCTTATTAGGCATGCATATAATGGAATTGGTAGCATTTTCCCTGTTGTCTCTAATCGGATCAAAGAGGTTTCTGCTTCCCCTCTGAAACCTCTCGTGGGCTCGTCTAATAAGGGTGGTCTGTTAAGAGATGGACTAGAAGGAGTACGCGATATGTCTGAGCATGACTTCCTGCCGATTCAGAATTTTGACTTCGTCGAATTCTATGTTGGTGACGCCAAACAATCAGCCTTTTATTTCAATAATGCCTGGGGATTCACACCTATTGCCTATGCAGGGCTGGAGACGGGTAGCCGTGATCGTGCTAGCTATGTGCTAGAGCAAGGCAACATTCGTCTGGTTGTTACATCTCCTCTGGTTCCCTCCGGTGAGATTGCCGAACATGTGAAATTGCATGGTGTTGGTGTCAAGACCATTGCCTTGCGTGTAGATGATGCTGCAAAAGCCTATCAAGAAACAACAAGTCGTGGTGCACGTGGGGTGATGGAGCCGAAGACACTAAGTGATGAGAAAGGGGTTGTCAAGCTCTCTGCCATCGCAACCTATGGCGAAACTATTCATGTGTTTGTTGAGCGTAAGCAGTATGGCGGCGTATTCATGCCTGGCTATCGTGAGATCGCTACTTTAGTGCCACAGCGTGCGCGACCAGTTGATCTGGCTGCGATTGATCATATTGTAGGCAATGTCGAACTAGGCAAGATGAATGAGTGGGTCAGTTTCTATGAGCGTGTGATGGGCTTTTCGCAGTTGATCCATTTTGATGATCGTGCTATTAGCACCGAGTACTCGGCTTTGATGTCGAAGGTGATGCAGAATGGCAGTGGGCGTATTAAGTTCCCGATTAATGAACCCGCGCCGGGCCGTCGCAAGTCGCAAATAGAGGAGTTCCTGGACTTCTATTGTGGGCCTGGTGTTCAACACATTGCCTTGCTTACTGATGAGATTATATCAGCGGTGCGTGCTTTGAAGGATCGTGGAGTCGAATTCCTCTCTGCTCCTCAGACTTACTATGATCATGTGTTGGATCGTGTTGGCAAGATCAAAGAGGATATCAATGAGATTGCTGAGCTTGGTATCTTGGTTGACCGTGATGATGAGGGCTATTTGCTCCAGATCTTTTCGAAGCCGATAGGCAGTCGCCCTACAGTCTTCTTTGAAGTAATCCAACGCAAAGGTGCGCGTGGCTTTGGTGAGGGAAACTTCAAGGCTCTTTTCGAAGCTCTTGAGCGTGAGCAGGAGCTGCGAGGTAATCTCTGATGAAGCTGGTGACATTTAAAACAGACGATAATCTGACGCATGCGGGTGTGATCTGCGATGATCAGGTGATTGCTTTGCGCTATCCAACTCTGCTGGAATTGTTGCGCGATCCAGTGGGCTTGGAGTTCGCACAGTCAGCGTTGAATGGGGAGCAAGCAGCTAAAGAAGCCGATGTGTATACACTAGACCAAGTTGTACTACTTGCTCCTATTCCGGATCCCCCAACATTGCGTGACTTTTATGCTTTCGAGCAGCATGTCAAAACGGCCCGTGCCAGCAGAGGGTTTAAGATGCAGCCCGAATGGTATGAGATCCCAACCTTTTACTTTTCCAACACCAGCGAAATTTCAGGTCCCAATGCTCCCATTCCCTATCCGCTTGGATGCCAGGAGTTGGACTTTGAATTGGAAATAGCCTGTGTGATTGGGCGTGAGGGAAAGAATATTGCACTCGATGAGGCCTCTGACTATATTGCTGGCTATACCATCATGAATGATTGGAGTGCCCGCGATTTTCAGCGTCAGGATATGCGACTTGGTCTTGGTCCTGGCAAGGGAAAGGATTTTGCGACTTCGTTTGGTCCTGCTCTGGTTACGCCCGATGAGCTAACCTCCCGTCATAGTGGCAGTGGTGCGAATGAGCGCTATGATATGACCATGCTTGCTCGTATCAATGGGAAAGAGGTTTCGCGGGGCAATTTTAAAGACATCTATTATAGCTTTCCGCAAATGATTGTTAGGGCTTCGCGTAATGCTCGTCTACGTGTCGGTGATATCTTGGGATCTGGTACTGTTGGAACTGGCTGTCTCTTAGAACTCGGCACGACCGTCCACCGCTGGCTACAACCCGGTGATGTGATCGAATTGGAAATCGATGGCATTGGTGTATTGTGTAATCGTATCGTCTAACAAAATGCACAGCGTACAAATGACGAGCGATTTATCGCCAATTGTAGGGGCCCAATTCATTGCGCCCGCTGGTACCATATTGCATCTCGTTTTTCTCCGGCAGAAGGGAGGAAATATGCCAAGCTACCATCGTTTAGGAGAGATTCCGCCCAAGCGCCATACACAGTT
>CBJMBI010000618.1:0-2811 GCA_966427955.1 uncultured Ktedonobacterales bacterium | reverse complement strand
CTTTGGCCTTGTTCAGACTCTCCTGATATTCATTGCTGGGATCAGAGTCAGCGACGACGCCACCGCCTGCTTGAATATAGGCACGACCGTTTTTAATGACCATCGTTCGCAGGGCAATAGCAGTCTCTTGGTTGCCGGAGTGACTGAAGTACCCGACGGCACCAGCATAGACTCCACGCTGTTCCCCCTCCAGTTCACTGATAATTTCCATTGCGCGAATCTTGGGAGCTCCTGAGACAGTACCGGCTGGAAAACCAGCTCGTAGCGCTTCAAACGGAGAGAGATCTTTGCGTAATTGTCCTGAAACATTAGTAACAAGATGCATTACATGTGAATAACGCTCAATAGTCATGAAATCTTCAACTTTAATCGTACCGATTTCACAAACTCGTCCGACGTCATTACGTGCTAGATCAAGCAACATCACATGTTCGGCACATTCCTTAGGATCATTTTTCAGGTCTTCTTCCAATTGTTCATCGCTCTGTTTATCGAAGCCACGTGGGCGGGTGCCAGCAATTGGACGGATGGTAACTTCATTATCCTCATAGCGCACTAGTAGCTCTGGTGATGCTCCCACGATATGAAAGTCGGCGAGATCTAGAAAGAACATGTAGGGCGATGGGTTGATGGCACGCAGTGCTCGGTAGACTGTGAATGGTGAGGCATTCACATGGCGGCTCAGGCGCTGTGATGGGACAACCTGAAAAATGTCGCCAGCTTTGATGTATTCAATGGAACGCCGCACCATCTCCTCGAATTCTTCCCTTGTGCGATTTGATCGGATCTGTAAAGCCTCTGGATCATGAATAGGTGTTGGCTCTTGGGGTAAGCGGATGGGCTGGCTCAAGCGTTGCTCGACATCGTCGATAATCGCGAGACCTCGCTGGTATTCTGCTGCAAGGTCTGGTGCATCGAGATGCAGATGAGTAACAACACGGACGCGATGTTTGACGTGGTCGAAGACGAGGACCGTTTCGGTAAAACTAAAGACCGCCAGGGGCAAATCTAGCTCATTCTGTTTAGGAATCGGCAAGCGCTCAAAGCGTGTGACAGCATCATATGCTAGATAGCCAACAGCACCACCATGAAACGTTGGGAGTTGGTCTTGCGAAGTACGATCTGGACGTACCAAGCGATACTGGCTCAGTTCGGCCTCAATTAACTCAAGCGGATCATAGCAGGTGACCTCCTCGACGTGAGGATCATTCGCTTTATTGTGCTGGCGATTCATATGGAGTATGCTAGCTGTATCTCCGCGCTGAATGATGACCATGTAAGGATTGATGCCGATAAACGAGTAGCGTTTCACATGCTCGCCCCCAGAGACGCTCTCTAAGAGAAAGCTATATGGTTGTCTGGCGGTCTTACAGTACGCTGAGACGGGAGTTTCCATATCAGCAAGAATGTCGCGGTAGAGCGGTAGAAGAGGACGATGAGCACGCTGCTTTTCGGTGCTTGCGGTAGAGCTGCTCATTTCCTCATCGCGAAGCCGCTGGATCTCTTCAAAGGTTGGATAATACATTTTTTTGTCCTAAATTATGGTAAAGGACCCGATTTATCGCGTCCTTATATTACAAGCAATAAATTGCCAATAGCCTGTAATTTTTTGCAAAACGCTAAGATGGTATTATCCAAGTCCAATGACTTGCTTTACCTGCTGGACTGTAGCCTCTGCAATTGGACGAACCTCATCTGCGCCTTGCTTGAGAATACTATCTAATGTTGGCAGATCGCTAATCAATTCGTTATAGCGCTGCTGAATGGGAGTCAGCGTCTCAACTAGGCGCTCAGTTAATGCAGCTTTAAAATCTCCATAGCCCTTACCAGCAAACTCTTGCTCAATTTCCTGCTGAGATTGTCCTGTAAGTGTCTGATAGATGGTTAGCAGGTTAGTAATACCTGGTCGTTCTGGATCAAAAGCGACTAAGCGCAGTGAATCTGTCGTTGCTCGTCCGATTTTCTGCTTAATAGTTTTGGGGTCATCTAGCAAATTGATGCGCGAGTTTGGATTAGCTTCACTCTTGCTCATCTTCTTGGTTGGATCATCCAACGACATGACGCGAGCCCCTGTCTCGCGAATTTGCGCTTGTGGGATAGTGAAGACTTCTTGCTTGTAAAGGCTATTGAAACGTAGAGCAATATCACGGGTTAGTTCCAAGTGTTGGCGTTGGTCATCCCCGACCGGAACATAATGGGTTTGGTATAAGAGAATATCGCAAGCCATCAGTACTGGATAGCAGTACAGACCTGTCGAAACTGAATCCAGATCATTACCAGCCTTGCTCTTGAACTGCGTCATACGATTGAGCCAGCCCATTGGAGTGAAACAATTCAGTATCCAGCTCAGCTCAGCATGTTGATGAACATGTGACTGAACGAAGAGTTTGCAATAGCGTGTATCCAACCCGCATGCCAAGTATAATGCTGCCAACTTGCGAGTATTTGTCTGTAGTTCTTTAGGATCAATGGGCAGCGTAATGGCATGTAGATCAACGATGCAAAAAATGTTATCAAACTGGATCTGTGCATTGACCCAGTTACGTATAGCTCCTAGGTAGTTACCAATATGGATATTGCCTGTTGGCTGCACACCTGAAAAGACGCGTTTTTTTGCCTGTGGTTTGGGCACAAGATGTGGCTGTTCGTTTACAGTAGGTTTGGCTTGATTATCTGTCTCGATGATCATTACGCTTTTCCTCCAAAGCTAGCAATGATGTCTATGCAACAAAAGCGATAGAAAGACAATAAAAAACGCCTCTCGCCTTCAAGGACGAGAAGCGTGAAAAATCGCTTTCGTGGTACCACCCT
>CBJMBI010000617.1:0-2813 GCA_966427955.1 uncultured Ktedonobacterales bacterium | reverse complement strand
ACGTCCCCCACGCACCCACGTTCCCATTCAAAGAGACCTTATCCCTCTTGTCCCAACATGCGAACCAATTTCCCCTACAGGTTCACCAACCTCGTCTTCCCTGTGAGCAATTCCTGCATCATGCCTTGCTTCAAAGCACGAGTCTTGTCGCGCTTTTGCTCTAAGGCGTCCATGTCTGATCGGTCAATAAATTGATCAACGGACGCGATAAATCGGGTCCCTACAATACGGGCAATAAATTGCCATAAATCGGAGCACCATAAACGTATTTTAACATAAATTAATATTATCCATCAATAACCCCCTCATCGCAATTTATTGCGAGAAAAGGTAGGGACCCGATTTATCGCGTCCGCCGCGTCCCCCATGCACCCACGTCCCCATTCAAAGAGACCTCGCCCGTCTTTTCCCAACATGCGAACCAATTTTCCCTACGGAGTCACCAACCTCGTCTTCCCTGTGAGCAACTCCTGCATCATGCCTTGCTTCAATGCCCGAGTCTTGTCGCGCTTTTGCTCTAAGGCGGCAATTTCGGCATCCATGTCTGAGAGGACGGCGGCAATGGCGGTTTGTTCTGAGAAGGAAGGAAGTGGAACCTCAATAGACCTTATTGACTTACCATCGATGTTAGGGAAGGTAGAGCCAGTGGTTAAAGCAAGGATATCTATTACCGCACGATCCACTTGAAACGTAATATATCTTGCATCTAATCCATTTTTAGCTCGTATTGCAGCAACGCCTCTACCAATACAGTAGTCATCATTAGCAATATTTATCCTACCGGTTGAACTTCCTCTTACACACAGTAGAATGTCATTTTTCTTGCAAATTTTTGTTGGTTGACTAGTCCATTGAATTTTAATAGGATGTTTATCTGTAAATTCTGTTGGGCCATTGATTAGCGGGTACCCATTTCCATCCCGGTTATATGAATTACCCACAGGAGATTGTCCCATAACAACCTCTGTAATTTCACCCAACTTCTTCGCCTCCCACTCCCCACTAAACCCAGGCAACCGCCTCCTACCAGTGAGAAGCTGTTGCATCGTTGCCTGCTTGACATCGCGCTTCTTGGCGATGAGTTTGTCGAGTGAGGTGATCAGGGCGTCTACGTCGCTTAGGGCGGTGGCGATGGCGTGTTGTTCATCAAGCACTGGAAGTGGGATCTCCAGCTTCCTGAAATATGGAAGGCCAATAGTTTTGATTGTGTTGCCCATAGCAATTCGTTCGAACTCAGGCTTTTCTGCTTGCAACCAGTAGTAGAGAAAGTGATTATTTAAACGTTGACCACACTGCCAAGCTATAAAGTGCTGGCTCACTGCCATTGTATCCGTTGTAATTGCGCTTTTACCAACTCCTGCATCCCGTGATAGGACAACAGTTCCTGCTGGATGTAGGATTGCTGATGAGTTTGCAATACCAGCAGGTGTAATCTTGGCGGCAGTATCATCGATATACAAAGCGTCAAGACGATCTGAATCCCTCAGAGAGAGCCATTTGATGTCACCATCCCAATACTCTGGATGTTTCTTGTCTGGCGTATGGCCACTTCCGCGCTTTGCAACAGAATCCAATAATACTACCTCCCAATCCTCAGGAATCACCCCAACCTCAGTTTGTTTATACCCTGGCTTTATTTTTGTGTCCTGTGCTGTTATTACCATACAAATCCCATCCTCTCCAGATGTGCGTTCACCTTGCTAGTTAATACCTCAACGTCCTCTGTCAATTTGGGCAACGGTGTTGCATAACGCTCTGCAAGTTCTTTGATACGTCCGGTCAAGGCTTGGGAGATACGGTTCAGCTCATTTTGCACATCAGACACAAGAGTAGCCAACCATTTATCTTCGACCACGAGCATCTTTACTTCGTCTTCGCTGAGCGCCTTGTATTTGGCTGTTACTTTAGCCTCAAGTGCCTTTTGTGCATTCTTGACCTTTCTTTTAGCTTCTGTCTCCTGCTCAAGCAGATCGAGATAGGTATTGAGGAGTGTTCGCTCGTCCTCAGTGTCAGGTTCGGCAAAGATGTCCTTCAGACGGGCCTTGATGCTGGCTTTGGTGATCTTGCCCTTCTCGTTTTTGGCCTCTTCGAGCAAGCCTCCTTCGCCACCATGTTCTTCATCCATCATTTCCATCTTAGCGACAATCTCTTCACTGGCTGCTTCTAGCTGCTCAATAGCCTGCTGATCGGCTCCGAAATAGCGATTGATGATCAGTTGCGGGGGAATGAGTTCACTATTGGCCTTCCAACCATCCGATGCGATCATGTACACATCATCTTGCATGGTCTCGGTCCAGTAAGTCATCAGGTGTTGGTAAATATCATATTTGTCTATCAGTTTGGCTTCGGCAAATATTTGGAGTACATCTTCAGAGAGGACTTCGATGAGCTGGTTGGGATGGCTGCCCACTCCAAGGTTTTTGAGGCGAGAGATGTTGGTCATTTGCCATTGTGTAAACAGCGCAGATGTTGCCTGGATGTAATCTCTATACTCGGGATGACTGTAGATGGTTGGCTTGATGTATGCAATATCCTCTCTGAGCGTGCTATAGCCTGGACGTGGCCCCGCTTCAAAGAGTTCTTGCTTGAGCGTGGGAAAAACTTGCCAGTAGAGATCTAGTCCATCGATGTCATGGTTAGGGATACCACCGAGCAAATGCGCCTCAATATCGTGCAAGTCTTCGGCCTCTGCGCTGTCGATGTAGCGCGGAATATTGAGATTGTAGTCGTTGGCCTCAATTTCAGCCATGCTCACCATGCGCGAATATTTTGGTAGTTCAATTTGCTTGTTGAAGACATCAACGATCTTATGG
>CBJMBI010000616.1:0-2816 GCA_966427955.1 uncultured Ktedonobacterales bacterium | reverse complement strand
CAATAATCCGTTACCTGTTACCATTGATCTAGCAAGACAAACATGAAGAAAGGACAATTTTATGGAAAATAGACAAGATTTTGAGGAACAAGAACAAGCGCAACTGTGGTCTCTTCTTTCTGATAGTCAGAAGTGGCTCCTCTGCCTCATGGTACTTTACCCGTCTAGCCACTGGTCGGGACTGCATCCATATGTAAAAAAGGGTGAAGACCAACTTCGCCAGTTGCAAGAGGATTGGGAAGGTTTATTAGCATATGGAGTATGTACACAACGGTCAGAAGATAGTCCTATGTGTGCAATTGCCCCTTTATGGCCAAGTCTTTGTGACGAAGGTTTCCGACTCTGGCTTGTCTCTGAAATTGCTCGTGTACAGTTTCGGAAAAAGAAAGACCTCTGGCTACCAGGAGCAAGGGACCTAGTTGGTGAGCAACTTTCTCAACTCTCTCCCAAGCAGCGTGATCTGCTGCAACAGGCACTCATGAGACAAATTGACAAAGTTTCTCTGTCTGGATTGGAGTATCTACATCTTTCCTTCTATCGTAACATATGGAAAGCTTTATTAATCCAATGGGAAATGCATGAGGAAATGGTTGATTTGTGCGAAGTCTTTTTGACGCGCCTTCCTGGTGAGATGGACAAAGAAGAACTCTGGGAATGTGCATATCATGCCACAAATATTTCTTCTCCTAGATATAGAGAAATTGCAATGAAGCGTTATAAAGATTATTTAGAATACGGTGAAAGTCATGCTGCCTATCATAACCTTTCTCTTCTCCACAAAAGAGAACACCGATATCAAGAGGCCTTAAAAATGATTGGGCATGCTTTGAGATTAGAACCATTGGACGTTGATAGTCTTAATTTGAAGTCTCCAATTGAAAATGCGATAAGAGATGTAGAACATCGTAGGATTCAGAAAGAGTTCGAGTTACAACAACAGCAAGAGTAGAGAGCCCAATACCTACAAGGACTGGAACCAAAAATCCGAGCGCATGTTGGTGAGGTAGATTATTATAAACATAAGGTTTTGCAAGCACTTAAAGACAGTCATTACTACAGTAAACAATCATTTGCAAAACATCTTCGAATGGAAGATTGGGCATTTGAAGGTCACTGGAAAAAGTTAGTCTCCTGGGGCATGATTCTTGAAGATGGGAAACGCTCCGTATCACTTCATCCTCTGGTAGAAACATATCTTGAGCAGGGTTGGCCAGTAGCATTCGGGTCGTCAATGAAAACGGTAGTCATTAATCCATCTGCTGGTTCATTAACAAAGTTTAATTCAAAGCAGGAATACAAGCTGTATACCGTGCTGCTTGAAATGTTCCATGGTCAATTAGTATTTCCAAATATGGCATTGCAATCCATTTTCTCCTATGCGAAAATGAAAGAAGTCCTGACTAAAGAAGAATTTAACTATTATATGGTAAGTAGCGTTGATATTTGCATCACAAGAACAACATCCTACTACCCATTAGTTGCTTTTGAAGTCGATGGGCCGCATCATGAAGACGAAGAGAGACAGAGAAAAGATGCTCTTAAAAATCAGATCTTTGAGAAAGGCGGCCTCGGTCTCATTCGGTTGCAAATTGGGTATCAACCGCTTTCTACCCAAGAGGTGTGGAAAGATGTGCGAGAGAAGATCAATCAGGCCTTGTATACCTGGCGCTCTGACTCTACACGCAAGGGGTGGATTGAAGATCTGGAGAAGGAACTTGGAATGAGTCGTATTGGTGGAGAAACAACGGAGTCAGAACACGAGCAGACTCAGACAGAATAGCTACTCAAGTGGCTGGGACTAGTACTCTCAGCCACTGTTAGAAAGGTAGGAGCAATGTTCCCGAAAGTACCAAAAACAGTTTTCACTGAGGAAATGGGAGTCATTCATGTTGCGTGGGTAGTGAATGCGGCGCAGTGTTTATGGCGACCTACTTTACTGCATGATGTTGGTATCGATGGCCAGATCGAATATGTGGCTGATGGTGAAGCCACTGGTCGCATAGTCCTTGTTCAGGTAAAGAGTGGAGAGTCTTATTTCTCTCGTAGACGAGGAAGCTATGTGGAGTACTGGCCCAGTAAGCAACATGCAAACTACTGGGAGGCGGCACCACTGCCAGTGATCTTAGTTCTGTGCGATTTGGATCATGAGATCTGTATATGGACAGATGCTCGAGACGCGCTTCGTTCTGGTCGTGGGAAGCCTATTCTTGTACACGAAGATCAGCATTTTGATACTGATGGGGTACTATCTGCGCTCCAATCTGAAGGACCGCTACCGATACATGCCTTCGATCCTCAATCTGTACTACGCTATATGATAGCTGAATACAATCCTAGCCCCAGTTTCCCACTAGACTTCTTTGATCTGTTCTTCCAAGGTATGACTGATATAGGCACTTCGTTGTACTTTGGCATGGATCTTGTAATGACAATTGCTGAAAGCAAGATTTGTGAATTAGGGGATGACTTTGGTGTTGGGCTAGGCTCTCGTGAGTATGACTTCCTTGATCGATATGTATCATTCCTTGTAGCGTTTGATCTTGCTCGTATCGATTTTGACTGGTTTAGCCGCATGAGCCGTGAAAAAGGACTTGTTGGCCATTTTATGGCGCCATTGACAAGCCGTGGGTTAGCTATTGTCAAGGCAGTGGGTGACTTACAGAAGAAATATGGAGGAAAAATGAGCTTGGCCCAGGAGCGCTATATTCGAATGGAATTTTATGATGGTGGTGACAAAAAGACAGAAGCTATAGAGCATTTCAAAAGTGAGTTTAAGAATGGGTAAGTTGTTACCTTCACTCCCCCTAAAGTTGCTG
>CBJMBI010000615.1:0-2818 GCA_966427955.1 uncultured Ktedonobacterales bacterium | reverse complement strand
GCCACTTTGCCAGATTTTCCGAACTGTAGTACACATGGCAAGACCTACGAAGAAGCCTTGCAAACTGCTAAGGAGGTTCTTGAGTTGTTAAAAGAGAGCCTAGAGGAACTTGGGTTACCTCTACCGCAACCGCGTCCCTATGCGGCATAGGCAGCGCAATGAAATCTGAAAGCCAATCACCGCAGCCTACTCCTGGCAAACTCTATGGAGTGGGAGTTGGTCCCGGAGCCCCCGACCTTTTGACGCTGCGTGCTAAGCAAGTAATACAAGCATGCCCCATGATTTGCTTACCTGCCAGTGCCAACGGAAAAAGTTATGCTGGTCGCATTATCGAACACTTGATTGATTATGAACGACAAGAGATCCTGTCAGTGCAATTCCCCATGTTGCGAGATCAGGAGCAAGCACAGCCTGCCCGTAAGCATGCCGCAGACCAAGTACTGGCGCATCTGTATGCAGGTCGCGATGTTGCCTTTGTGACTGAAGGTGATCCATTAGTATACAGCACCTTTGGCTATGTGTTGGAAACGGTGAAACGACATCATCCCACCATTCCTGTTGAAGTTGTCCCAGGTGTTTCTTCTATCACTGCGGCTGCTGCTTCTGCCTGTCTTCCCTTAGCCGCTTGGGATGAACGGATAGCAATTATTCCTGCCACCTATGCCTTGACCCGCTCAGAACCAAGTGACTTGCGCACACTCTTAGATGTCTTTGATACTATCATACTGCTAAAAGTGAATAGGATCTTCAATGCATTGCTTGATATACTAGAAGAGCTTGATCTAACTAAAAATGCTGTCTTTGTGCGGCGTTGCAGTACTGATCTAGAGGAAGTTGTGTTTGATCTGGAACGTTTACGCGGCCAGTCGCTGGACTATTTTTCGCTTGTCATTGTGAGGAAACCTAAATGCCATTAGTCACACATGAAACCGAAGCAAGTGTTGCATTTGTTGGTGCTGGCCCTGGTGATCCAGAGTTGCTGACTCTGAAAGCTCAGCGCTTGATTGCCAAGGCAGATACACTGATTTATGCCGATTCACTTGTCTCTCCTGATGTCTGTCAATACGCCAAATCTGGAGCGGCTATCTATGGCAGCTCTACACTTACATTAGAAGCAATTATCGATATTATCGTCAAAGCAGTAACAGAAGGTCATTTTGTTGTCCGTTTGCATAGTGGCGATCCCAGCGTATATGGAGCGATGTACGAGCAGCAACGCTTACTTGATCAGCATAACATCAATTACTTGATCGTTCCTGGAGTCTCTTCCGTCTTTGCTGCCGCTGCCGCTGTTGGTGCTGAATTAACGGTTCCCGATGTAGCGCAATCGCTGATCTTTACTCGGCAAGCGGGACGTGTTCCGATGCCTGAAAAAGAATCGCTGCGCTCTCTAGCAAGCCATCAAACCACCCTTTGCATCTTCCTGAGCATCACGCGGGTGCGACAAGTCGTCGAAGAACTACTCGCAGGTGGATACACACCTGAAACTCCTGCTGTCGTCGTCTATCGTGCTACATGGCCAGACCAGAAAATCATCCGTTCGACACTTGCCACGCTAGTCACGGATGTCAAGCAGGCACGTATCTCTCGCCAAGCGCTGATCATGGTCGGATGGGCATTTGCGCCACCTCAAGGCGATACTGCCGAGAGAGAGCATCGCTCCCACCTCTATCTCCCTGGATATAAGCATTTATTTCGGGGTGGCGATCCTGTTGGTAAAGAGGAACAGGATCAATAACAGCCACACATTGTGGAATGGAACAAATCTTCACAAAAATGCTTGGCATGCAACCCAAAAAGGAGTACAATGCTTTCCATAATAATGTTCACAGAGAAACATTAATAGTTAGTATTGACATTGAGATCTCTGATGAATAAGGAAGGAAAGTGAATGTCAAACGATTTTGTATCATCGCCCTTCGATGCGATTAGGCAGTATGACCAACACGGCAACGAGTACTGGAGTGCGAGGGATTTACAGATACTCCTTGGTTATGCTAAATGGCAAAAATTTGAGGACACTATCCAGCGAGCCATAAAGGCATGTGAGAATAGCGGTAATGATCCTGAAGCTAACTTTACCCGATCGGGTAAGCCAATAATTACGGGTAAGGGACGGAGACAAGAAGCTAGAGATTACCATATGAGTCGCTATGCTTGCTACCTTGTTGCTATGAGTGGTGACTCCCGCAAAGAGGAGATAGCTGCAGCTCAAACCTATTTCGCTGTGCAGACACGCCGCCAGGAACTAGCTGACGAACAGGAATCTCTTGAAACTGAAGAGGGCAAGCGCATAAAATACCGTGGGAAGATGCGTTTTTTGGATAACGAACTAAAAGGCGAGGCGCACAAAGCTGGTGCTAAAAGCCCACGCGATTTTTCAGATTTCTTTGATAGTGGCTATAAGGGTCTCTATGGTGGAGAGACAGAAAATGACATTCATGCTCGCAAACAGCTTAAACCTAATGAAAAGATTCTTGACCATATGGGAAGTGAGGAATTGGGTGCCAATATTTTCCGAGCAACTCAGACACATGCGAAACTTAGACGTGAGAATCCTCAGAGTAAAGAACAAGCAAATGATACTCACTATGAAGTAGGAAGGGAAGTTCGAGAGACCATCAAGCGTCTCGGCGGTACAATGCCAGAACACCTTCCCAAACCAGAAAAGAGTGTTGACCAGCTTGAAAAGGAACGAAAATTGGAGATTCAAAGGTTTCTCCAGAGAAGAGAGCAGCCACAATTGCCAGCTTTTGAAGGGGAAGAGTAAGTTGAAACCTGAAGAACAATCCCCCAAGAAGTCAGTACAAAGAAAACG
>CBJMBI010000614.1:0-2830 GCA_966427955.1 uncultured Ktedonobacterales bacterium | reverse complement strand
TGTTGAGTTTTTCGCTCGAAGACAGGGAACCTTCTCCGAGCCTAGACTGGGAGGCTCTCTCTTCCGACACAGCATGGATTGAGAAAGAGCTAATGGATCTGGAATCTGGGCTTCTTTCTTTCATGGTGCATCCTCTTGCTCGTTTTCCCGTTCCTCATTGATCGGATGCAGATCAAAGGAGGAGATCTCCTCATCTGCTCTCTGGGGAACCTGCCGATGTTTCTGAGTCCGTTTCTCAAAGCGGAGATGCCGGGCTGATTTTGCCTGTTTCCCCCGTTGTGCTGATGCCAGCGGCTGCTGTTCTTGGGGAACCTGATTGGAGCCTTGCTTGGAAAGCTTATCATTACCCACAAGCCAAAAGGTCCTGTGACCACTGGCCAAAAGACCGGCAATTTGCCGGTGTTCTGGTTGTTGTTTGCATCCACAAGCCAAAAGGTCCTGTGACCACTGGCCAAAAGTTCTCGTCGAATTGACAAAGAAAGAGAGGAAGTGAAAACTGGGAGGAAAAGAACAGGGATGGATAGTTCAATGCAAGAAGAAGGAACAACCGCAGATAGCTGGGCAGAAGAGGAACTAGGAGGAGCTCAATTTGGAGACAAACGGATTACAAAGCGATTGGTGCAAATTGCAAATGATATTGCAGCGAAACCGGAAGCGAGTGTTCCACAGGCATGTGGAAGCAAGGCAGCGACCAAAGCTATGTATCGTTTCTTGGATAACGAGAAGGTGACCCCAGAAGCGATTCGTACCCCACATCGAGATAAAACAGTGAAAAGAGTAAAAGAATATAAGACAGTGTTAGCTGTCCAGGATACGACATTGCTCAATTACACCATGCACCAAGCCACAAGTGGGCTAGGACCAATTGACGGAAATGGAAGCAATGGCATGCTTGTGCACTCCGTGCTCGCCGTGAGTGCTGATGGGATCCCCTTGGGTCTCGTGCATCAGCAGGTATGGAGCCGTGATCCAGAGAAAAAGAGAGAGAAAGAAGAGCACAAGAAGCTACCAATTGAGGAGAAAGAAAGTTATCGCTGGCTGCAAAGCCTTGATGCAACGAGTAAAGCGACGGATGAAGAAACACATATTCTCACTGTTGCTGACCGGGAAGCTGATATTTTCGAACTTTTTGCGCTGCCGCGCGTCTCTCATATGGATCTTCTTATTCGAGCAGTTCAGGATCGTCTCGTACAAGTTGAGGATACTGAGGTCAGAAAACTGTGGGAGAGTGTGAAAGCTCTTCCAGCCGCAGATCAGCTCATGACCACTCATTTAGAACACAGGCCAGGGAAACCTGCAAGAGACGTTACTTTAGCGATACGCTGGCGAACTGTCCAGCTTCTGGTTCCTGCCAAAAAGAAGAAAAAGTATGAGCATGCATCGGTCACTTTCACCGCTCTTCTCGTCACGGAGGTCGATCCGCCAGAAGGTGAAAGACCTCTGGAGTGGCTTCTGCTTACGAGCTTATCTGTTGAGACTTTTCAACAGGCAGCACAATGTGTTCTCTGGTACCGTTTTCGCTGGCTCATTGAACGCTATCATTTTGTCCTCAAAAGTGGCTGTCACCTGGAAAAACTGCAATTAGAAACTGCAGAACGGTTAGAGCGAGCCTTAGCCCTCTATTGCGTGGTGGCTTGGCGGCTCTTGCATCTCACTTATTTGGCACGAGTCACTCCTGATGCATCATGTGAAGTGGTATTTCAGACTCATGAATGGCAAGCTCTCTACGCTTTTACGTATCAGACAAACGTGCTTCCCACTACTCCACCTTCTCTGCATGAAGCTACACATTTAATCGCTAAACTTGGTGGTTTCCTCGCTCGCAAAAGTGATGGAGAACCTGGTGTTCAAACCATTTGGCGCGGCTTACGCCGTTTAGATGACTTATCCTCCATGTGGCTCCTTCTTCACTCTTTTCCCTCTCAGGAGACCATCCAGAGTTGTGGGTAATGATAAGCTCTCGAGAAGGGGTGTTGCAACAGAAGCTTTTTAGCCCTCTGCAGGAAAATGGTTTGAAGTCTCTCTACAAGCAGCACTATCTCGAAGCTACCTGCTTCTCTGTTCAGTCCCCCCCCCTCACGTTTCCGATCCAGCACTGAGCCACTGCCATACTCTGTGACAAAATTGTCCCTCCTTACCCCTAGCAAACACCGTCTCTGTTGGTTATACTCAGACTAATGTGTGCTTTCCAACACAGATCATGTTGTTCCTGACAAGCTCTAACCTCTAGCTATAGGCATGATGTCTGTAAAATGAGTGGTGAAATGCATGTTGAGATTTTCCAAACACTTGCTTGCCAAATTTTGTGGTCTGCAATGGAAGCTGACATGTTCCTATGTTCTGCTCACCTCAGTAGCGCTGGTTGTCACGATTGCCATGGCTCTGCTAGTCCTGGCCTACACTACTCTCGACCATTATTTAAGGCATGTTTCTAGTCACCTGCAAGATATGGCCTCGTGGGTGTCGGATGCTTACACTCATGGCAGGCCCATGAGCGACCATCTTGATGTACATCCGTGGTTAGACGCTGATTACGATATTCAGAATGGAGGGATTCACCTTACTATTGCCACAATAAATGAATACTCTGTTGTCGTCGACCTACGTGGTCGAGTACTTGCTTCTGATGATTGCAGCAATGTGATGTCTGTAGGCAGTTTGCTTTCCACCAAGTTGCCTCCTGATGGGATGAGGATTGTGCGTCGAGCCAAGATGGCCAGTGCGGGCGACAAACCAATCGTCTTTGTGAATCAGCAGCACCTATTGTATGGTGCTATCCCGCTCTTCGATGCTTCTCGCCGAAAGCAGCTTGGCATAATCTTGAACGTAC
>CBJMBI010000613.1:0-2832 GCA_966427955.1 uncultured Ktedonobacterales bacterium | reverse complement strand
ACCTGATCGTGTTGCATAACTTGAGATAGCAAGTAATCGCGGCGTAAGTGGTCCAGTTCGCTAAACACATCATCGAGCAATAAGATAGGTTCATCTCCGGTATTGATGCGCATAAATGCAAGTTCCGCTAACTTGGTTGCTAAAGCAGCAGTGCGCTGCTGACCACGAGACCCATAGGTGAGCATATTCACGCCATTTACCAGGAATTCTAGGTCATCACGGTGCGGTCCGAGCAAACAGATGCCTTGCCAAATTTCTTTTTTGCGGGCCTCACGTAATTGTGCAAGATACTGCTTGGGGGCCTCTCCTATACTCCAAGCAGTATCGACCTTAAACGATGGCCGATAAACGATCTGCAACTGTTCTCGCCCTCCACTAATTGCTAGCTGAAAGGCATTGGCATGCTGGTTAAGAACAGCTACCATGCTTTGGCGCTCATGAATGATGTGATTTGCCAACTGAGTAAGTTGCTCATCGAGATAGTTGAGCATCTGTGGATCTTCCTGCTGATCACGGATACGCTTGAGCAAAGCAGCTCGCTGTGCCACGATCTTGCGGTACTTCATCAAGGCCTGACAGTAGTGTGGCTGAATCTGGCAGAGTGCCCGATCAAGAAAGCGCCTGCGCTCATCAGGAGTACCATCGACAATATGTAGATCAGTGGGAGCAAAGAGAACAACACGCAACTGCCCGATCGCTTCCATTGTCTTCTTAGGCGCACCATTGATTTTGTAACGTTTGCGGGGTGCATTGGCAGGCAATTCAAGAGCATGTGTCTCACGCTCCCCCTGCGTATGTGTTTTGAAAGTGGGGGTAGTGGGATCGACAAGAATAATCTCTATCCGTAGGTCGTCATCACGGCGCTTGATAGTACCATCGACGTGTGCGACACGCTCCTGAGCAAACCAGTGGACAACCTCGCGATCACTACTGGCACGAAAAGAACTGGCCATAGCAAGCATGCTCACAGCCTCAAGAAGATTCGTCTTTCCCTGAGCATTATCGCCGTGGAAGACAAAGAGCCCTGGCTCCAAATCTAAAGCCAGTTGTTTATAGTTGCGAAACTCGTTCAAGCAGAGACGAGAAATATACATGCTTGCATCCGCGTTACTACGTTAGCGATTCGTGCTCATCGGCATAATAACATAGGTATAATCAGCAGAACCTACAGGCCTGAGCACTCCTGGACTAGCTGACGAATTTAGCTCAAGACTGACTTCGGGCGTATCCATGATCGCAAGCACATCGGCAAGATATTTCACATTAAAAATAATTTGCACATCGGGACCATCAACAGCCGCATTGATAGTAGCAGTATTATCACCAAGATCCTCAGCATTAGACTCCAAGGTCAATGTGCCAGCACCAGCCTCAAGTCCTTGGCCACTGCCACCAGCAATTTTAACGCGGGTAATATTTGAGCTATCACGAGCAAAAGGGGTAACCATCTTGACAGCTGCCGCAAATTCTTTGGTCTCAACTACTGCACGCACGGTATGTTGCTTAGGAATAGCAGCACGAATATTTGGGAAGGTTCCTTCAATCAAGCGCGAAACCAGATCAACATGTTCGGTATGGAAGAGCACTTGACTACGATTGGGCGTGACTACCATCTGCACAACACCTTCTGAAGGCAAAATACGAGCTAATTCAGATAGAGTACGTGCAGGAATGAGAATATGGCCGTGCGACTCAATATGACCAGGCAGAGGAGCTACACGCATTGCTAAGCGAAATGAATCAGCGGCTGCAAATGATACAGTCTCATTACTGACTTCGACCAGTACACCAGTAAGGACCGGGCGGGAGTCATCATCGGCAGCAGCAAATGCAACCTGAGAGATCATTTCTTTGAGCAGACTAGCATCAAGAACAATTGGGGCTTCTCCACCCTCTGCACTTGGGATGAGCGGAAATTCTGACGGGTCCATTCCCTTCACATTCGCATTGTTTTTTGCTGTCTTTACATTGATAGAGTGTGAATCTTCAGGGACGATGAGATCTACCTGACCCTGCGTTAGGCTACTGACAAGCTCACTAAAAGTCTTTGCTGGAACCGTCGTTGCTCCCTCTTCATGAATTTCAGCATCAACCCAGCAATTAATCCCAATTTCCAGATTGGTTGCAGATAACTTTAAGCGACCCTGATCGGTTGCCAGCAAAATATTAGCAAGGATTGGCAATGTGCTACGATTTGAGACTGCATGCCCTACAATAGAGAGCCCCCGACTCAAATCTTGCTGCTTGCATGTAATTCTCACGGACGATTTCCTCCAAGCACGACGAAAATATGGTTATCTTCACAGCTAGTATAGCGCATTCAATTGACAGTGTAAACTAGGCAGAAAGAGTCTTTCTAATTATCAAGCGTATTTAATGATTGGTATTCCAGAATCTTCTCTTTTATGATTGACTGTGTTGCTAGCAAAACAGATCAAGCCTATTGGGATTCGAGATCCTTGTTTCCTCTCTCGAGTCGAAAACCTCCATTCACTGCCAGCAGGCTACTTTCTGCAAAGAAGAAAACTAAATTGATCCACTATGTCAACTTTATCCATATATAATAAAAAATAATGGCAATAATAACATTGTAGAATAAGTAAAATGAGAGTATTATTTGAATTGAAAGATGGTGAATTGATGAAGATCTACTGATCCATTCATCTTCTTTTGTTGGTGATGCTCGTCATTTAGTAACCGAAAAAAGAGCACAGTGAAGGGTAGATCATTGTGCTCTTACCTTTCTTCTTATTATATAAGCAGTTCACTCTGGATCCGTCAAAGCAAGAAGCATGGAAAATCCCCTCACCCCCACACCAAATTATCAAGAAC
>CBJMBI010000612.1:0-2834 GCA_966427955.1 uncultured Ktedonobacterales bacterium | reverse complement strand
GAAAGGACACCACAACAAATGCAAGCAGGCGCAATAAACTAGACCTAACAAGAGAGAGCATCAGACTAGTCCTCTCCCATGGTGATGGTTATCACTGAAGAGCCCCAGTGTACAGGACTGCTCACTCTCAATGAGGACAACCAGCTCCTCACAACCTGTCAGAACACCATGAGTCATCTCATTGCCATCCTCCATGATTCGAACGACGATCCTGCATGAGCTGATCTCGATGAAACAGACAAATGCCGTGTGAGCCAGGACCCAAAGGAAGTCCCTGTTCCTGTAAGCACCAAGCGCACTGTATCAGCCAAGCAGACTCTTGCACCATACCAGTCGCGCTTGCCAGATTTTCAGGGTCACCGACTAGACCCAGATCACACAGATATGCAAAGAGACTCTCCATTAGCACCCCCTGTGTTTGGCATCTGCTTGAGTGCAGATGAGCACCTTTTTCTCAAAGCGAGGAACCGTCATCCCAGATGGTTCGTCCACACTGTTGCTCCATTTCAGCCAAGACCCCAAGGGAATCAAGACCAGTGAGAGCACGATGGGCATATTTCTCTGTCCACAGGATGAAGAGTTGAGCCCAGCGAGGAAGCCAGCGCCAGGAACGAACATCCCATGAGGCACGACCATACACCTGACCATCAACGCCGTACACATGCCCTGTACATGATGAAATCCATTCTGAGAGAGGATCACCGAACCAGGCACAGGGAAAGCCAACTATCTGATGCTCTTTTTCACACAACCAGGTGCAGAAATCCTCAAGCTTCAATGTCGATTTGTCCATCAATCAATCATCTCCTTTTCTGGTTTCAAAAGAAAACGGACAAAAAGTGGAACATATGGCAAAACAGATAATTAAGTGTCGATGTGTTGTTATTATATTCATACGTTCACACAACACAACTATCGTACTTAATCAGCAGCAAAAATCATTGACAGACTGTACCATTTCCCAAGAGGGAAAAATACGTGTCGTACACAGAGCGTTAGCAGCCAAAAGCTCTTCACCGATGTGTACGTTCTCACTTCCTTCCTTCATCTACCTCATACAGGACACTTTCTATCCTATATGGCCCAGACACTGGTCTTTGTGCCTGAGAACTTTTTCAGTCTCTCTGACTACAGTTCTAAGCGCGTCATTGCTCTTATCTCGGTCTATAGCCCTAGTCGCTCATCCGGCGCGGTTGTGAGATATTTTGTTGTAAAGATGCTTCTTTCAAGAGTGTTGATCTTGCTTAACTATGCAATCTCATCCCTTCGACATTCATAGTTTGCCACAGCAAACGCTAGAGACACAGGTACAAATCGTACTTGAAATCGTACAAATGTTGTGGTATTATATTCGTACGTACAGTTACATGTACAGATGATAGTGTACGAATAATGAGATGAGAGGTACTCAATGAGCACAGATTTCTCAAGTTTGCTAAGAACTTACCGCAAGAATATGGGTTGGACACAAGAGGAGATGTCCCAAAAATGGTCCTATTCCTTCGAGACTATTTCTGCATGGGAAAGGAAGAAAAGAACACCCAGCAGCCAAGAAATACCCCGCTTGGCAAAACTTCTCCAAATTGAAGCTGAAAAGCTTGCAGACCTCATTGCGAATAGTAGAGGAGAGGCAAAATCATCTCCAAACAAACCAGCAATAGGTTATGAAAAGAGAGCTGGATGGAAAGCCAGTTTCGAAACCTGGGGAGAATTCCAGAGTATCTATCGGACAAGAACAGAATTCAACAAAGAATTCTCATACCCCCATATGTTTGAAAATGCTCATTCTATACTGGCAGTTGGTATCAGTTTAAATGCACTAGCTCTGACCTACGATAGAAATGCAATCATCAAAGCCATTCTTGAGAATGACTGTCATATCAAGATGTGTTTTCTTGATCCTCATAAAAAGAGCTGTGCAGAGAGAGAGCAAGAAGAACATGCCCCTCCTGGAAGCATAGTTAGGCTTACTCAAACGAATATTGAAGTCATGGAACTGTTACGTAAACAGATTGAAAGGACAGATCAAGCAAAGGGCAAACAATTGGAGATTAGGGTCTATGACATGATCCCACGTTTCAATATTTATGTTGTAGATGATAAACTAATGACAGTGCAGGGATATGCCTACGGACGGGGTGAAGAAACGCCAACTCTTGTTCTCGAGAGAAAGACGAATGGAGGTCTTTTCGACTTTTATGTTTCGACTGCCATGCATATCCTTGGGAACTCAAGAGATATCAGAGAAGGATTTTTAGAAGAAAAAGGATAAAAAATATGAAAGAGTCCATAACTAATATGTTAGACATTCCTAGCATACTAAAAATAGCTGAAATAGCAGCAAAAGAAGCTGGAGACTATCTCATTCAGAAAGTAGGTCATGCAAAGGTAGAGTATCAGAAATCCTCGCGTGATGACCTTCTAGATGCAGATTTAGGAGCTGAGAAGATCATCCTCACAAAGCTACGTGAAGAAACCCCGCAGATAGGCATTCTGTCAGAGGAGACTGGTCATGAAGGCAGGAAAGATCAATATTGGATCATTGACCCTCTTGATGGATCAGCCAATTTTCAACATAGTAGCCCTACCTTTGCGGTTGCTATTGCGTTAGTCGTCAACGAAGTTACAGTAGGATCAGTTATTCATATTCCAACACAAAATGAAACATTTACAGCTATAAGAGATAATGGAGCATATCTAAATGGTAAAAGTATCCAAGTTTCTGATACGAGCACAATTGAAAAGGCAATCATCTATGTAGGAGACTTTACAAAAGAGGGTGATCCTGAAGCCATAGAAAAAGGGCTCAGTGATTTCTCTAAGTTAGTGAGACA
>CBJMBI010000611.1:0-2842 GCA_966427955.1 uncultured Ktedonobacterales bacterium | reverse complement strand
CTATTCGACTCGCATTGGTTTGAGCTATCGTGCTGTAGGATGGTATGAGAATGGGATCATTCGCTAGTACTGGATAGGGAACCATGCAGACTATGATCATCTGTTTTAAGAATCGGGGAGGGCAGTTATGAAATCTACCCTCCCGAGCAAGTTTTGCTGCTAACGCAGCGTTGCTCCAAACTTTTCATTCAATCCACGAATGATACGTTCTTGGAGCGTGTTGGCCTCTGCATCGGTCAGTGTGCGATCTTGAGCTTGGTAGACAAGTGCATAGGTCAGATTCTTCTTGCCAGCAGGAATGGGATCACCAGTGTAAACATCGAAGAGTTCCACAGAGCGCAACAACTCCCCTCCATTCTGGGCAATTGCTTGCTGAATATCGTATGCAGGAATGTTCTGATCTACGATCAGTGCTAAGTCGCGCGTCAACTCCTGATGACGGGAAATTGGCTGATAAGTCACTCTGGTCGGTACGGCCTCATAGAGCCGCTCTAGGTCAAGCTCACAGAGGTAGGTCCGATGCGGCAAATCATAGCGCTGCTGGACAAGCGGATGGACCTCACCAAGTACTCCAACAGGGCAGAAGGTCTCTTCATCAGCAGCAGCGGAACCAAGTGAGAGTTCCAACAGAGCACAGCGCCCTGGATGGAATGTTGGATGCTGTGTGGAGGTGAAACGATAGTTTCTGATATTCAGACCTGCCAACAGGGTCTCCACAACGCCTTTGAGATCATAGAAATCAGCTGGACGTGCCAATTCTGGAATCCAGGAAGTCTCAGCCGGACCAGATAGGGCAATACCAACAGTTCGGCGTTCATCTGGCAGCTCCTTTGTGTCTCCGGTCGGCAGATAGCGCCGCCCGATCTCGAAGAAGCGTAGGCCCGCTTTATTGCGCTTGCTATTCTCCTGCACGGTCTCTAATAAGTTACTCATTAATGTTAGGCGCAACACTTCCAAATCACTGCTCAGAGCATTTGCCAGTACGACAGCCGGAAGAGAGCGAGCGTCAAAGGTTGCAACAGCCGTCGCAGTTTCCGCTTTTGCAGCCGCTGAGAGATGCTTACCATTTGGTACCTGTAGTAGGAAATTGGCAGAAGCAGTATCAGCCTGGGCGAGCAGATTGACCATACGTGCCCGACTGGTCAGCGTATAGGTGACAATTTCGTTTAGACCCGCACCAATCAGCAAGGTACGCACTTCCTGTTCGCGCTCAAACCAGCGATCCACTACTAGTTCAGGCAGTGGACCAGTGGGAATAGTGCTGGGAATTTTATCGTAACCGATCAAGCGGATCACTTCTTCAACAAGATCAGCTCCTTCTTCGATGTCGATACGATAGGTCGGCACTATCACCTGCATTTCACGCCCCTGCTTATCCGGTTTGACCTCAAAGCCCAGACTACGCAATGCCCTCACGGCCTCATCCTGTGTCACCTTCATCGATGTCAACCACTCGATCTCATCAATCGAGAAGGTGAGTTTGCGCGGCTGGACAGATGTGGGATAAACATCAACAATGCCAGAATGAACCGTGCCACCAGTCAGTTCCGCCATCAATTGTGCAGCCCGGTTTGTACCAGCAATCGCCAGTTCGGGATCAAGCCCTTTCTCAAAGCGGCTCGAAGCATCAGTTCGCAAGCCCAGAGTGGTCGACGTACGACGAATATTGCTTGCCAGGAAGTTTGCCGACTCTAACAAAACGGTAGTCGTCTCTGCATTTACTTCACTGACCGCGCCTCCCATCACACCAGCAATGGCTGTTGGTCCCTTGGGATCAGTGATAAGCAGCATCTCGGGGGTAAGCTTGCGTTTGACATCATCGAGCGTCGTCAAGGTCTCGCCCTGATGAGCACAACGTACAATAATATGGTGTTCAGGGACTAGATCATAGTCAAAACCATGCAGGGGCTGTCCCAATTCGAGCATCACATAGTTTGTGATATCGACAATGTTATTGATCGGACGCATTCCTGCCGCAAGTAGACGCTGCCCCATCCAGCTCGGCGAAGGACCAATCTTGATGTTGCTAACCATACGAGCAGTATACCGTGGGCACAGATCGGGCGCTTCGATTGTGACCTTGACCAATTTTTCAGTCGGAGTGCCCTGTTCATGTAAGACAGGCTGTGGGACGCGCAATGGCTTGCCTGTGAGCGCTGCCACCTCACGTGCAATTCCGATGATCGATGAGAGATCACTACGATGGGCTTTGATTGCGAACTCAAGCACAACCTCTCCCAGCAAATCAACAAGCTTCACGCCAACTTCAGTCTTGGGGTCTAGAATATAGATGCCTGAATGATCATTGCCCAGACCAAGTTCACGTGGCGAACAGAGCATACCTTGCGAGACATACCCCATTTTCTGTGTCTCACTAATCGTAATATCCCCCACGCGAGCACCAGGGAGAGCCAAAGGCACCTTGTCTCCCTGCTGAATATTGGGAGCACCACAGATCACACTCAACACCTGAGAACCAGTGTTGACCTTTGTATAACTCAGATGGTCTGACCCCTCCACCTTTTCCAGATGAATAATCTGAGCCGTAATAATCTTATCGCCCCAATCTCTTCCAATATAATCGATGGCCTCGACTTCCAGACCAGCCATGGTCAGCGTATGTGCTAACTCTTCAGGCGACATCTCGACGTCAACATAGTCTTTGAGCCAACTCAAAGGTACTCTCATGCTCTTCTCCTCCCAATTAAAACTGACGCAAGAAACGTAGATCATTGCCGGAGAAGAGACGTATCTCTCCGATCCCATACTTCAACATAGCGATACGCTCTACGCCCATGCCGAATGCGAAGCCACGATATTGCTTGGGATCGTAGCCCACCTC
>CBJMBI010000610.1:0-2843 GCA_966427955.1 uncultured Ktedonobacterales bacterium | reverse complement strand
CTAGCGAACATTGCTATTGACTTAGCTGCTAATCACACCGTTCTAAGAAACTTTCAGTGGGAGGAGTCTAAGCTCCCCTCCATACTGAAGAACGGTGTCTTTTCGCATACTGTTCTGCCAGAGCTTCAGATGAGCGATGAGCTGTCTGCGGAGGAGTACTTTTACATCCTTTCGCAAAACCTGCCAGAAAAGCAGGAACAGAGTTCGGATTCTGACACAGGAGAGTCCAATCAATCTCCGCGGCAAAAAGGCAGGAGCAACGAGTCAAAGAAAAACTCAGGATCAGACAGTTCGGAGTCTGATTCTAATTCTGATGCAGAAGACGAAAAAGACGGCGGGGGCAAAACGTCAAAGAACAGGGGTAAAGATACTAGCAGCAGATCGTCTAGAAAGGAAGGTGATGATAAAAACAAAAGTGAGAATGATGAGTGCGACGAGTCTGAATTGGATAGTTCGAACAATCAGGAAAATAAATCAGGGGACAGGGGTGAACACGAAGATAGTCTTCCCGAAACTGATTACAGCGATCACAGCGATGATCATGACGCACGATCAGAGGGTGTTGATGAAAAAGTCAAAGACTTACTTCAAAAAGTAGCTGAAAGATTAAAAAATTCGGAAAGCTCTCAGGATCCTGAGGACTGGTCAGGTGAAAACAGCCCTCTAGATTCCTTAGAAGATCTAGAGGAAATTCTGGATGTTCCTGTTGGAACGCTAGCTGGAAATGGACAAGGGTCAGGGTTCAGGGCACTAGGGAAAATTGAAGTATCGAAAGACGCAGAAAGAGAGTGGCGAAAGTTCGCCTTTAGACTGGAGAAAAGTTCACGAGCTAGTACGGGCAGTACCTCCTGGCTACCGAACAAGAAATACCAGGGACTGAATTCTTTGCATCGTCAGGGAATAGCACTCCCTTCATACTGCGCACCGAAAAAGGTACAAATTCGTGCGGTAGTGTTTCTTGATGTTTCATGCTCTGTTGAATGGATGCGAAAACCATTCTTTGAGCTGATAAATTCGATCCCAAGAGAGATTTTTCATCTTGAAACGTTTATTTTTCATGTACGAGCTATACCTTTTGACGTGAAGAAACCACGGTGGTCTTCTGGTGGAACGATATTCAACTTTGAACTTGATTTTGATAAAGTTGTTCAAAAAGACAGAGCTGCTGGCAAAGACTATGTGCACTACGCGTTTGTAATTACCGACGGACATGGAACAAAGTTCATGCCCAAGAAGCCAAAGCAGTGGTACTTTTTTATACCCGACACCCACTCACCAGTAGTAGTCTCTTCTATAAGAAAGTGTCTACACCCAGACATCAATGTAGTAGAGTTGTTGCCTTTTCTCGGATCTAACTTCAGATCACAAAAAACTAGGGTACACAAGGATTTTTAAGATGAAAGATCAAGAAACAGCGGTGTTGACTCGGGAGCGAGTAGAGTCAATCATGGATACAATGAAAGATCTTCTTTCGAAGAAGTTCGGAGTTACCATTGTGCATGACGCAAATGGTGCATACGGACAAACGGGTAAGTGGTACGTAACACTACGATTTGGCGACCCTAGAAAGGAAACTGAGACAGAGCAAGATCACATAACAGTATCAATGACAGTAGAACAGATTACTTCATATTTCGAAGATCGAGCTTTAAAGGCTCATAATGACCATTGGGAAGGTAAATAGCTATGGCACGACCAAAGGTAGAAATTTCAAGTGTTGAGTTCACACCCACAGGCAGGATCAAAAATGAGCGTTCTTCTTGGGATGAGTGGCAGAGAGTCATTTCTCATATAGAGTCTTCTCGTAGTAAGTTGATAAGGACCTACACTGCTGCTACGTGCATCGATTTAGCCTGTCTTGAGGTCCACGCTGTAGATCAGATACGATTAGGAAGTAAAATGTTAGTCGATTACAATAAAGTGTATGAGACACCTGCAATATTCCTCCCATGATCACAGGATCATGAAACGATTTTGCCTCGTTGGAAGTACGTAACGTATACTAAAATATATACGTTCAACTTTCCAAAACTAATACTAAGGATGAACAATGACACGACCTAAGGTAACTGTCATTAAGAGTGAATGGGCCTCCTCTAAGGATAGTAATTTTCCTCCAAAGAAGGAATCATTGTGGCCTTCACTTACTGATGAAGTTCGTCGAATTGATTGGCACACTAGCACTGAAGATATGCTTGGACTTTCACCAGGATTTCTGGAGAAATGGAATGACTAAGAAGACATTTGAAATTACAGCCTCGAAAGCCATTTCGGTAGAGGCTGTGGAAATTAATGGCGCGAGAGGTATCTCTGTTCGACAGATGTATAAGAAGAAAGGACAGGAGGAATGGCAAATGGCTCGACAAGGTATTATCCTTCCATTAGACTTCGCTGTAGAAATTGCAAAACGAATCAGCAAATTCGCTAGTTCTGAGGGCACCACGTTTAAATCCCTCGAAGTTGGGAAAGATAAAGAAGATTAGCACGCCAACGGCTTCCGGAATTATGCTGATATCTGTAGGTTAGCTTGGATCGCTACTGACCCAATGAACTTGGTTTTGGGAAAAGCCGACAGCTTGGAACGTTGCCTCTAATTAGATTAATTGGTGCTGCGTTAATCGCCATTAGTTTGGCAGCGTTATCAGCTAAACACCTTCCTTAAAGGTTAAAATGACCCTACCTCTACCTCATATCGATGATTGTCCGTTCTGTGGTTCCAATGCCAGTTTAGAGGAACTGGAAAAGATGGAAGTTGGTTTTGGTTTTCCAGACTGGTATGTGAGATGCGAGAACTGTGGTGCTTGTGGGACCAATGGTGGTTCTCTTGATAGGGGCAAGCTGAA
>CBJMBI010000609.1:0-2844 GCA_966427955.1 uncultured Ktedonobacterales bacterium | reverse complement strand
ACAACAATGTATTTTGAACGGTACGGTTTACTTGCGGTACCGTTCAGGAAAGCCAGATTTTGAAGGATATGTCTGTCTGTTCGGCTTCCCCACGTTGTCTTGTATCCTAACGGTTTGTGGTAGGAGACGGTTAGTTTTTTCCGGTTGGTTGGTACATTTGTACGTTGTCATCAATTTGTCGGTGTCTAGACACAATGTCTATGTAGGCCATGGGGGTACTTTCAGTAAGGTCCTCTGCTCACTGTCTTTTAGTGCAGGCGTGCAACGTGTGGCGTGCAGGCGTTCAGGCGTTCAGGCGTGCAAGAAAGAGGACTATTTCAGGTTTATTTATGAGCAAGTCTAGAATTGATATTGAAAACCCCTTGACTTGTTCATGAATGCAATGTACTATACAGAAAGGATCACTTTAGGAGAGCAATTCATGACCCTAGAAGAATACAGGCGAATGGTAGGATGGTCGATATCCGAACTGGCAAGACAGGCAGACATCGACTTTAATACTGCCAAGAAGGCCTTGAAGAGCCAGCCGATCTCGACAAATACGGCGCAAAAAATCACCCAGGCGCTAAACCGCGTCCTACCACAACCCATTCTTGTGGGACAGATTGAAGGCCTGAATGTGATCTATGTTTGATGTCCCTGTATCCAAAAATGTTGTAAGCCGTGCCACTCCTGCAAAGATCGACACGGCGCTACTTGTCACCAGAGGTTACCCACTGGCTATCTCTATTATAGCCATGTTGGGAACCCGAGTAAAGATTTAGTTTTGAAAGGAAATTTCAACCATGGCAAACGAAAACAAAAACACCTCTTCCGTAGCAGCAGCAGAAGGATTTTTAAACGAGCTAAAGCAACGAGCTGAAGCAGCACACAAAGCTAACGATGTATTCATGATGTCCCTCATGACAGAGCTGATCACTGCTACTACTCCCATCGTCAAAACTGCAATCAATCGCTACCATAGAGAAGAACGTGCCCGAATCAACGCACTTCACAAAGAGCTACGGGAAAAAGCTCGGGCTGAACGCGAAAGGGCACGGGCTGAGAAATCCCAAAAGTCTCAAGGTTAACTCACTCAGCAAAGGGATTAATTCATTCCTGGTGGCCATAGATCTGTGCCCTAATTGTGCCCTATCTGCAACCCGTTTAAGCTTGAATTAACCCCTTTTAACCCTCAATTAGACCTAATTGTTTTTAGCGGCCACAGATTGGAAAATTGCGGCCACAGATTTGGGAGGGAACACCACATGAACCCCATTAGAGACTTAGGAGAGAGCGCACAGGGACTCGCGCTTAGAGGTTTTGCAAAGCTCATTGCAGTCATAATCATCCTGAGCGTAGCCATATTTGGCGACGTGATGTATGTCATAGAGATGCAGAAAGTTTTTCAAGGGCAAGGATTGCTTATAGTCTTCTGCTACTTGGGAGCTATGACTTCAGTCATGGCCATAGGTTATCTACTTCTTGGCAAGAGTAGCGTCTTCAGCCCAGGTGGACAAATGTTAGCCTCTTGGATTGCGTTCGGCGTAGAACTAGTGGTTATAGCCTTAAATGTCATGATTGTGTTTACACATGACAAGACAGGTTTTCTTGGTATGTGGGCAATGCTTTCACCAGCTACGCCCGTAGTCCACATGCTACTTGTAGCGGTTGTTTACTTCTTGGATCCGCATCATAAGATGGAGCAACTCAAAAAGGAGCTTAAAAACAAGCAAGATCGTGCTGAGATGGAATATCAGCATCAGCTTGGAATGGCAAGGGTTGCAGTAAAGACAAAACAGCTTCAGTTTGTTGTTCGTGAACTAGAGTCTGCTGTAAATAGTCCTGAAAGTCAGCAGAGGATAGCCCAGCATGCCACCAGTGTCAACGACATGCTGCTCACTGAGATGTCAGGAAGCAACCGACCAAAGGAAGCTGACAATGATGATGATGACTACTTCAACTCTCGGAGATTTGGAAGAAAGTAAAAAGTTCGACGTCGAACTTTTTGAAGTGATTTGAAAATTGGAGTAGGCTCGTATGATGACTGAACTCGATGTACTCAGACTGCTACTAGCACGCCGTGAGAACTACAATATCTCTGATATTCAGCCCATCTCAGGACGAGCCTACTCTGTTGTTATGGGAGGGAGAACCCACACGGCTATTATCGTCCCCAATGCCTTCGACTTCTACGCAATGCGCTATCATCTTTGCGAGGAGATACCCTCCCTAGTCGTCTGCTTCACACATGACGCAGTACTGCCCGTCACGTGCCTCGCTCTGAAATCAGGACACATTGGCAAGCCTCACGACCTACCTGCTCAGATTAAAAACGTAGAGGCACAGAGACACAAGTCTAAGACAGGTTCACAAGTCCTGCTCACCATGTACCTGTGTGGCATGAAGGATGCTTGCAAGATTATAGACAAGCTTCCCCCTCGTTCAAGACGTCGCTATCTAGAAAGAGCCCGGGAACTTGGCAAGAGACTGCCAGGCAGACCAGTGGGTACCCAACCAGCGAAAAGTAAGGTAAGCTAAGCAAAAAGAAAGGACCTACATCATGCAACCACGATTAGAATTCAGAGTCTCGGCACTGGAGAAACGAACAACTGCACTCGAAGCATCTGCTGAGGAACAATCCAGCGAAAACAAAGCACTCTTTGACCATGTACAGAAGGGCTTTGACCAGGCGCATGCATTTGTACAAGAGCAGTTCGCTGAGATCAAAGCTGAAATTGCCCAACTCAAGACCACTCAAGCTGAGCAAGGTCAGAAACTTGACCAGATCCTTGCGTTACTTCAGCAAAAATTAGGTCAATAGATGAGGAAGAACACCGGTCCTATAGCCAATGGCTACAAGAA
>CBJMBI010000608.1:0-2844 GCA_966427955.1 uncultured Ktedonobacterales bacterium | reverse complement strand
GAGAGGTGATTAAGTACTGCTAATTTAAACGATCCGTAGAATTTCTTAGTGACATGAAGAGATATCAGTAGGACTATCCACTAAAGGACGCCCTCAAATTGTTGGCAAATCAGCTATTCTTGTGCGCCGTGGAAGTGGGCATCGGGGTTGGTACAGGGCTACTCTGTGGAGTTGGATTGGGCTTTGGCTGAGCATTGGCTGAGAGCGTAGCTTGGAGATATCTCCTGGAAGAGAGTGGTATAGAAAGTTGTATAACTGCAGGAGTTTGTTGAATCAAGAGGGTACTTCTATCAACAGATTGAATAGGTTTATCGCTTCCTCCGATAAAAAAAGCAATACAGGCAGGAATGATAGCAATGATAAAGCAAACTAGTATCACCCCTAAAAAAAGTCTTCTCTTGACTACTCCTTGTTTGGCTGTGTCAGTGTCGGTTGGCAATGCTTCGATCATGCTTTCTTTCTAGTTCGCTGCTCTGACTTATGAATAGATCAAATTCGGATGAGTACTGCTTATTCAAACGATTAATGTGCGCCCCAATAACAAAAGGCTTTAGCCCATCCGCAAACCGAGCCAAATTGCAGGCGGCGTAGGCCCACTGTCGTCCCAGTCTAGGCGCTTCGCATCCTGCCCGCTATAAAATTAGCACAGTTTGTCTGATTTATCAATTTCTTGCGGCAAATACTTGACGAATCAGACAGCATGATTTATACTACCCATCAATGACTGCATTGTCAGCCAACAATGGACAGACACGTCAGATTGATGTTACCATGTAGGTGGACATCATTAGAAAGGAGGTCACATGTGCACGGTGACATCAGAAATACTAGAACCTAAAGAAGTTGCACAGATGCTAAAAGTCAGTGTTCGCACAGTGACAAGGTTAGCAGAGAAAAACGAATTGGAAGGTTTTAAAATAGGTGACTTGTGGCGCTTCTATAGAAGCGATATAGATGCCTATATTGAAGCTCAGAAACTAAAATGTAAGGCCAAAGAGCAGACGAAATGAAAGGCAGGGAGCCATAGATGCAAGATGCATTAGGTAGGATTGAAGCTCTTGAACAAGAGCAGAAGCAGCTCAAAGAGGAAGTCCGCGGGCTGAGACAACAGATTACAGAGAAGATCAAAACTGTCAAGGTTGAGGTTGGGAGTAGCGACGTTCAGAACAGACTGGACAATCACACCGAGTTCTTGAAAGAGCTAGATCGAAAGTCTGATCTGCATACCCAGGCGTTTCAGCGAGTCGAGGCGGTTTTGAACGAGCACACACAGACTATTAGCGCTCTGCAAACTAATGTCAATGGTTTGAGGCAAGAGATGCAAGATGGCTTTCAATCGGTAGAGAAGCGCTTTGATGCCATTGCTGAAGTGCAGAGATTGATCCTGGAACGGCTGCCAGAACAAAAATAATTCGTGAGACGCTCTTCCGCATGTGACTTGGCGGTGGCACGCGGAAGAGCGGACATACTGTGTGAGCTTGGTTTCCATGTCCTTTGGATCGTCTGTGATCATTGCATCATTCTGCCTCTGGTTCTGGCAATCTTGCCAATATCTCTCTCATCATTTCGATTTGCACAGCTTGACTTGCTTCGATCCTGCCTAGCCTCCCTCCATGCTCTTTGATTGTGTCTCTCAGATCAAGTTGCGATTCTCTGATTTTTAAGATATCAGCTCTTGCACCTGCCATCTCGGTTTGAAGGGCACTGATATTTCTTGAATGTGATATCAGCCCTTTGTCGTATTCATTTTGTCTTCTTGAAATAGACTCAAGCTCTCCTTTGAGATCTCGCTGTCCGTGCTCAAGCCTATCAAATTTCTCGCTACGATCCGTCTGTGTCTGGATGATCCTTTCAAGCTTTTTGTTGGCTTCTTTCAGCAGCTCTTGTGTGCCGCCTCTGTCAATCTCTAGGCGGTCAATCTTAATTGGCTCGGTCATTTGTTCCTTGAGCTTGCGCACTTCCTCTTTGAGTTGTCTCTGCTCTTCTTCAAGTCGCTTAATACGGTCTTCTGAGGGCTGATTCATCGGGTGGTGTCCTTTCCTTGCTCAGAAATTAGTGATTTGGGGATTTCCAATCTTCCCCACACATCACTGAAACGAATAATTTCATGGCTTCAAATAGGCCGAGTGGGGCTATGATGTTTTCCTCTTTTTAAGCCTCCGAAAAGGATCAAGAGGGGGTAAAACAACTTTTTCATAGATATCATCCACTGGAATAGCTAAACCAATAGTTTCTAATTCTACACTTTCGCCTTGATGATACCATCTATCAATCCATTGAAAACGATCTAACCCCTCTATACCCTTCCTAGTCATCCTCTGAACGATCATAATATCCCAGTTGACCAGAAGATATTCTTGGATGGAGAAGCACTGTGTATAGACCCAAACTTTATCCATCCTGTCATCTTTCTCAGTGGAAGGGGAAAGCACTTCGATCACTAACTTTGGATACTCTATGTATGTCTTGTTTTCAGTTAAATCTTGTTGGTTGCATGTTACCATGAGATCTGGTATATAACATTCGTCCTCTATTTTGAGAGTACCCTCCACAAGAGCACTGCATGGGCTTTTTCTCAGATGTGATTGGATGAGCATGCTCAGATTAGTAATCAGCAGGGTATGGTTAGTCGACCCTCCTGCCATTGCTACCATATGACCATTTCGAAATTCATATTTCTGGTCTAATTTTTCACGGTCTAAAGCTAGAAAGTCCTCTACAGTCATATGCCCATGTTCATATCTTCTTGCTACCATAGGTGCATTTCCGCCTTTCAATGTATACTAGTAGGACTCTAACATTTTAGCATATAGAGCTATTCCTGTCTGCTAGAAAGCAAGGATA
>CBJMBI010000607.1:0-2860 GCA_966427955.1 uncultured Ktedonobacterales bacterium | reverse complement strand
ATACGCCTCGAACGCTACTGGGTAGCACGCTAAGACCCGCGATATAACACAGATATACAGCACCGATCCAAGGACAAGCAACTCTAGTTGCTTGCCCTGCAAGGAATGGAAAAGTGGGAGTGAGGTGATGGCAGGTGAGGCAGAAGGGGTTAGAAGGCACAAAGTTGGGTCGCTACGAGCTTCTTTGCCGCATTGCACAAGGAGGCATGTCGGAAATTTATCTGGGCTTGGATCGTCGTGTACGGCGAAGAGTTGCAGTGAAAGTACTCTACGGCAGTGACGAAGCATTTGTTCGTCGCTTCGAACGTGAGGCCATAGCAATTGGTACACTCTCTCATGATCATATATTGCCACTTTACGATTTTGGCATCCAACACCCATGGTATTATCTAGTCATGCCTTTTATCGATGGTGGCACGCTACGCGACTATTTGTTCAAACGTGAGCGTTTCACATTGGAAGAAGCAGGTAGCTTCCTCTACCAGCTCGCCTCAGCCCTGCAACATGCACATGATCATGGCGTTATCCACCGCGACGTCAAACCATCTAACATTCTTCTGCGCCTCGATGGCCATGCCTATCTTGTTGATTTTGGTCTAGCAAAAGCTAAGATCTCGACTGACTCCCTCTCTCACGCTGGAGCCATGATCGGCACTCCCGAGTATATGGCACCAGAACAATCAAACAACATCAATGATTACCGCAGCGATATCTACTCACTTGGCATTATTCTTTATCAGATGTTAACTGGACGTGTCCCGTTCACAGGGGATACTCCAGTAGCAGTTATGCTTAAACATTTACAGACACCACCTGTTGCTCCCCGTCAACTCAATAGCGACATTCCACAATCTATTGAAGATGTTATTCTTCATGCATTGGCCAAAGAACCCAACGAACGCTATCAGCAAGCTAATGACTTTTCTTCAGCTTATAGAACAGCATTACAGCAGGAGCGCATTATCAGATCACAGACCCAGATTCTACCCTCTCTAGTACAAGACCACATGCAAACTGTTGATAATCAGCAAAAAACAGCTATTCCGACCTCCATAAGCACGCAACAGATCTACCCATGTGAGACAGCCGACAAATACCCACTCTTTCCACTGGATTATGATGAAGCACCAATGCCTGTTATAGCAACAGTCGGCAAAAAATCCAAATGGAAGCGCCTTCTCTGCATTCTAGTCTTTTTTCTTCTTATTTGCCTTCTAGCACTCAGTTTATCGTGGCAAACAGGAAACCACTACAACAATCTATTTCAATTAAATCGACCCCTCACGCTCGTCCAACCACAGTATGCAGAAATTCCCCAAAGAAAAGCGGATGCTGAGGCTACATTGGCAGCACAAGCTCATGCTCAAGCAACTGTAGACATTGCACCAGCCATTGGAACTGGAAAAATACTCTACTATGATGATATGACCACAAGCGGTGGAGGCTGGATTAACGATGGCAAACAGTGCCATTTTTCCCCCCAGGGTTATCACGTCTCTACTAATTCATCCTATACTGCCGCTTGGTGCTATACTGACCAACAACTATTTTCCGATGCCGTGATTAGCGTTCAAGCACAACTACTGCATGGAGATTTCTATGGGCTCATTTTTCGCCTCGATCCTTATACAAAATCTTTTTATGTCTTAGAAATTAATAGATTCGGTCAATACCGCTTTCAACGTGCGCATGATCGCGACCCGAGCAAATGGCTTACCTTGATCGATTGGACCTCCTCTAATACGATTCTAAATGGCGATAAGAAGATTAATACGATTCTGGTTATAGCAACAGGTGAACATTTTCGTTTTTATATTAACCAACAACTCATCGTTTCAACCTTCACCGATACAGCCTACACTCATGGCCTGATTGGCCTGCTTGTCGGCGGGGATAGCAGCGAAGGAACAGAAGCCATTTTTAAGAATATAGGAGTTTTTCAGAAATGACACATAATACGCATACCACTACAAATAACGTATATTTATCTTTAGGATCAAACATAGGCAATAGGCGAGAAAATCTGTCAACTGCTCTGCAAAGGTTATGTGAGATAGTAGACATTCACAAAATTTCTTCTGTCTATGAAACAGAACCAGTTGGCTATCTTGAGCAGCCACGCTTCCTAAACATGGTCTGTTATGGCCAAACTGCTGCCAGTCCAGATGAACTCTTACGCAATACAAAGAGTATTGAAGAGGCACTAGGACGAGAACCATCCTTTCGCAATGCTCCACGCCCGATTGATGTCGATATTCTCCTCTATAACGATCTTTGTCTTGAAACGGAAGATTTGACCCTTCCCCATCCCCGTATGAGCGAGCGAGCATTTGTATTGGTTCCTCTTGCAGAAATCGCCCCTATGGTTGTTCACCCGGTAAGTGGAAAAACAGCACAGGAACTCCTACTCACAGTTTCACAGGCAGGTATTAGCAAAATAGACATTTGATTAATCATTATAAAAGTACTTTTAGATTCTTCATATTCACACATAAAAATATAAGATGTTATGCTCCTTTCAAGCTAGCTAGCTATTGACACAAATGAGCCCGTAGCAAGCCTTTGTAGTTTGAACTCAAGGAAATAGGCAGGTTTCTCGTTAGCTTTAGCCATGAGCCATTCGTAGGTTTACAGGAAGATCCATAGGTTAGACAAGAATTTGGCGTTACATATTTGAATGTATAACGTTCTATATAATAAGACGATAGTTGGATGTACGGTCACAGAAGTGCGTCATTGCCAAAATATTTGTATTAGAAAACGCCTTCAAACTCTTGTAGAGCATGCAGATTACAGGATCTATACCTACAACCATGTTAGAATAAGTCTACCCATCAGCAAATAGAGAGCGGTGGGCAGT
>CBJMBI010000606.1:0-2860 GCA_966427955.1 uncultured Ktedonobacterales bacterium | reverse complement strand
GCTATGAGGCCAGAGGCTTTGAAATGTTCGGATACTTTATCAGTCAAAAGGTGGCTGGTCTGCACTGGCTACGCAATGCCATGATGACCGTCTTTGTTCACGGGCTGCTAATGGATAGTGAGGCTCTTCTTGCAGCTAACAACAATCGCAAGCATGCCGAGATGGTCAAGGCTTTCAAGGTCGGTAGGACTCTGGTCTATGGCCTAGATTTTGATCCGGTTGTCCTCCAGCAACCCAAGTATGAGATAGCCCAGATTGTTGAGTCAACGGTTGAAGAGCCCACTTCAAATTCCGCTTCAATTTTACCTGAGCAAGCAGACGGCAATCTTGTCTACTTCAAGCCGCATCAGAAGCGGATCGAAGCGGAAATTGCCACCGAACCCCTTCAAGCTCAAAAAAATGAGGGGGATGAGGCCAGGGTTGCACGGGTAACTCACCATATGATAGAGGGCAAATCTGTCAACAAGATCATCAAAGAAGAATGGGGTCTTGATAGCGGTGGAGGAGCCTATCAGGTCGCTCTCAGTGAATTGAGGGAGATACAAAAAATTATCGCTAGTCGGGCCTTTTCCAGGCCTAATGAAGCCGCTTCAGAAGCGGACTGTAGCATCTAGAGGAGGTATAGAATGCCGACAAAACAGGAGAAACGTAAAGTGCTTACCTTATGGGGACACAGGGGATGGCATGTGCCCAATAGTGATGACGACTATAACACAGGCTCCCTTAACCGTGGATATAGGTCACTTAACAGAGTTATAGCAAGTCTAGCAGAGAAGATAACTATCCACAGTGTGAGCTTCTCTGCTGTCCCAATCCCTGATAAAGGCCCGTGCCAGCTTATCCACGTGTCAGCCACTATTGTATATTCAGGCACTTTTGATATCAACAAGGAATATATGATCAAGTGTGACAGAACAGATGATGCCAAACTAGAGCGCGAAACTGTTTTTGAGGTCCATATGTAGGTCTAGCGCGACACTAGTTCATCACCTGTACATAACCAAATCAGAGGGTCTAGGTTCGCGCCTAGGCCCTTTTCATGCCCGAAAGGAGACAAACAAATGCAACTACTACCCAAACTACCCAAACTAAATACTACCATAGCCAACGTTTATCAAACCCAACAACGTCTGACGGGGCTCTTTGTCTCGGCGGGTTCGATGCTTGCTATCCTACTAGAGCTGTTGCTAGTTGTAACAGGATTTACCATTGCCGTCTCTGGAGAAGTTCATAATCCCGTCATGATGGCTCTGTTTGGGCTTGTGGGCTTGTTGATGGCTTTGCTCATCACGAAGCTTACCCTGACCAATGCTACGAAGCTACGAGCATCTCTAGATGCTGAGAATGATCTACGCAAGGACTACAAAGAAAGGAGCAAAGGCAAGACGCTGCCTCCTGATGTAAAGGTTGAGCTAGACAAAGATGTCAAAGAGACTCAAGCAGGACGCGGGTGGATCTATGTACTCATTGCATTTGGAGTCCTGATTTCGATTGTATGCGAGAAATTCGCTATAGACCTGTTGTTCAAGAGTGTTGAGAACTGGTACATCTCGAATGGACTAAGTATCTTCTTGTCTGGTCTGGTATCCTGTACGGTTGTGTCTGGAGAGCTTCACAAAAAGAGAGACACTGACATCATCCGGTCCTCTCTTTCTCATGAGTCTTTACTTGAGTTGGCAGCTAAATCTAATGTGTATGATGAGTTCAACAAGAAGATGATTAACGCGGCTTCTGATCACGTTGGGAAGGTGCTAGACCAAGATGTCCTGGATGCTTATGCCAGAACGTTGGTTTTTCGATCCATTGAAGAGTCCACAGGGACGCAAAACTTTGCACAACAGGTCGAAAGTATACGGGCCCAGCAACTACAAATTGCACGATTTAAGGAGGATCAAAAACAGAGATTACTTGCTGAAATGAGGGGTGAAAAAGACCCTCAAACGGACCCGATTAAACCCATACAATTGCATGCTCTGGACGAGATTGAGACGCGATTTGAAGGGGGTACAGAAGAGGGAAATGAGGAGATTGTACCCATACAATTACACGCCACAGACGAGCCTGTAGAGCCAAATAGGGGTACAATTTTGAAGGGTACAATACCGTCTGAATACGGGGATCAAATTGAAGCCTTGTACCGTCAAAATCCATCAATTAAAGCGGCTGAAATAGCGCGTCAAACTGGTTGCACTTACCACACTGCAAAGAAGTGGTTAGAGCGAGTAAAACCAATCAAACCAGCCAATTAAAACAACCTTTAATAAGCCAGTTAATATTAAAGGTCGGGACCCAAACCTTTAACAAGACCAGACGCTCCAACCGGAACATCTGGTCTTTTTTTTGTTGTAACAGTGTTACCTCTGTCACATGTCTACATGTATGGATATTGACATATGTGACAAGACTGTGTAAAATAGCGGCATAATGGTTTACAGTCAATAAACAAGCCAGTTAGTCAATCAAAGGAGATATTTATGTCGAAGCATGAGAGTAGCCAAGAACTGCTTACAGTCCGTGAGGTAGCACAAAAATTGCGTGTGGATGACACAACCGTGAGGCGCTGGGTGAAGCAAGGTATCCTTGAAGCGGTAGTACTGCCTCATATCAGAACACGGCAGGCATACAGGATCAAACAAGCAACACTGGATAGGTTGCTGGAAGGTACAGCAGCAGCTTAACCACCAGGAAGAGAAGAGGAGACAGGAGAGCCGGACAACGGCTCTCTTTTTTTTGTGCCTGTGATATAATCGATTTATCCAAATTGTTGCGTTTTACAATTCAAGCTTCAGAAGCAAGAAAGGATCTATATGCGCAATCCTCCCTATTGGATGATGAATTACATCCACACAAGAGTAGCAAA
>CBJMBI010000605.1:0-2862 GCA_966427955.1 uncultured Ktedonobacterales bacterium | reverse complement strand
GCGATGGAGGTTTGGCCTGCTTTCACAGAGAGAGTCTTGGGTGGCGAGGTCCCATCAGGATGTTTCCAGGTATAAGTAATCGTTCCCCCTTTGGAGCCAGGAGCGAGAGTGATGATTGCCTTGAAGTGAATTTCGACAGAAGTCTGGCTGCAATCATAGGTCGCTGGTGAGACCATGGCTTCAATACCTGCCACGCTGAAAGGTGCATGTGGTGGTGACACAACGGTTGATGAAGGAAATATTGATGGCGTAGTCGTCGACGGAGGTGAAGACATTGGTGGTATAGCCGTCGACGAAGGTGAAGGAGTTGGTGATATGGCTGTCGGTGAAATAGGTATAAGTCCAAATGATGGCGGATCAATAGGCTTATCATTTCTTCCATATAAAATATTTGACATAATAGCAGAAAAAATTATAGAGAATAATATAACAAGAAGAATTACAGGAACTTTCCATGAAAAAATTTTCTTCTTGTTATCCTGCTCTGATGCTAAAGAGAGAGGATATTTTCCTATTCCTCCAGTTGCCTGCTGTAACTTCTCTTCTAGTTTTACATAGGGATGGTACTTTGCAGGCTCTTGCACCTCGGTCACCTGCCCAAACATGTCAATCACTTTGAGATGGACATCAGCTAATTTCTCAGGTCCAGATTTTGTTGCCAGCGAAGGTAGAAATTTTCTCAGAGGCGGGGTCTTTCTAATAGGCAACTTGGATCCATGTTCAGGCTCGGGTTCTGGAGAGCGATCTGTTGTCCATACATAGTCATAGGGTGGACTTGAATCCTTAGTGATTGTGGCATCCATCTGGGCTATCACAGGTGTTCCCGGTGCAATTTGCTGTGGAATGATAGCTTGCGAGATGACGACTATTGGCTTTGGCGGTAGCTGGATCGGAATACTTTTGAGCGTCCTGGGAATACGATAGTAGAGGATCAGTCTGCCATTCTCTACGACCAGGGCACGTGCAGCAGCTTCAACGGCCTCTGACGTTCCAGGGAGGTTGAAACATTGGTAGAGTCGCTCTCGATCGTACGGATCACGATCCTGCTTGCCGGGAACCCGTAAACGCAACAACTCTTTGAGCAGCTTGGACCAGGAAGCAAGTATTGTCTCCGCTGTTGCCATGTCTGTATTCGTTGACAACAGTCTACTTTGCAAGCAACCATTTTTATCCAGAAAACATTGCATGTCAGCATGCACAAGTGTCTTGTTCCCTTGCTGTTGTTGGAGCACGCCTGTCAGATGAAGACCACCTTGGTGCAGTGTCACAGCCAGACTTTCCCATTGCCACCTGATTAGTCCCCATTGGGAATGGACTAGAGAGCCTGTCGTACCCCCCTGTTTGCAGAGATAGGAGAGCAAGGTATTGAACCCTTCAGTACTGATGCCCAGTGCTGCATTGTATTTTGTCCGGCCTGCCAATAGAGTAGAGAAGACAGAAGGGGCACTGCGTGTTTGATCGAGCATCAGGCCGAGGACAACTGAATTGGAAGCCTTGACCAGTTGAGCTTTGGCGTCGGTAATGGGGAGAGCACCATTGCTCTTTCCACTTTGGAGAGGCATAGTCACAGGTAAAGAATAAGGCATATAAGTCAGGGGAATGTTGGCGAGAGTTCCCATAAGCTGTGTCGTGAGCACGGGACGCAACACAGTCTCTTCTTTGGTGGGATCGAATTTGGCAAGGAACTCAGGCCACTTGGAGCCCTCATAAGTGACTTTGAGTTTTTTCATATGTAACTGAAGGGGCTTAGGAGACGCAAGATGTGCATAAGGTCGCCCATTGTGGTCCACATCAAGAACAACAGGCAGTTTGATGCTCACCTCGCCGTCTACCGTGAGAATGCGTCCAGTCAGGACCTGACGCGCCCCTCCCTTCACCTCTGCCGATAATTCAATGAGGTCATTCTTGTCATCGGTACAGATTTCGGTACTCGGCTTATTCCAGCATGCTTTGACTTCTAGTGGTGGCTCCGGCTGCTCAATGATCCGCGAAAAAGGGCCCTTCATCCACAGATTAGTAGATGCAGATGTATTGAGTGCTCTCACTTGGAGATCTTTGATCACTCGTTGATTGAACTCAAGCGTAATATCAAATACATTTGCGACAAACATATTCGAGCCCTTTCACTCCCCTTATGACTTGACTAATCCGCTTGGAAGAGGAAAGAAATAGAAGGACTTGTGAGGTCCGGAGTGAAGCTTGCTGCAAGTTACCATAGTTTTCCTCATTCCTATCTCCATAGACGTATAGAAGTGCATTTTTTCGCGTCCAGATTTATTACTGTGACATTGGAAACAATGACCCTTTTCTATGGTTTTAGCATATCACATTTATGCATATTGCAGGCGCCTAGAAATCATACCCTCTGTATGAGTGAGTGCTTCGATAGTTCCTTTCACTGGCCTTTCAAGAGCTAGCTTCTCTTTGATCACTCTGATGTTTGATAAAACTAAAAATCCCTCTTACATTTCAAAAATCATCTCATAGCGATCTGGATTACGCGGATGCACAATAACTGGAACTATTGCTCCCACGACAGGGGTCGTTGACTCCTTAACCCAACACCGACCAGAGAACACATGTCGATACTGAGTATGAGGGCTAATCCATTGGGCTGTGACAGCATAATACGATTGCCATATTTTTTCTGGCACCCAATCGCCACTCCAGGAATCGCGGATCAATCGTCCAGTATACTTCCAGTCCTGTCCTTTGCTCGTAGCGATGACCGTAGCCATAACTTTTATCCATTTCTGTCCTTTCTGCCGCAATTTAATTATAACAAGTAATGATACAACAATGAAAGCAATGATGGAGGCTACTCCAATAGCGATTAGTTGTTGCATAAACAGTGTTCCTTCT
>CBJMBI010000604.1:0-2877 GCA_966427955.1 uncultured Ktedonobacterales bacterium | reverse complement strand
CGATGAAGCCAGTATTCGCACCTTGTTACAAAAGGTACTGAGCTATTCACAGGCAGAGCAGACAGAAGTAGTCTATCTCGGAACTGAGAGTGCTCTAACCCGCTTTGCTACTAATCACATTCACCAGAATGTGGCCGAAAGCAACGCCGAATTGCGTGTTCGCGCCGTCGTCGGTCAGAGAACTGGTGTGGCGACGACAAATCGTCTAGACGATGAATCTTTGCGCCGTGTGACTGAGCAGGCCTTAGAGATTGCCCGTATTCAGCCTGTAAATCCTGAATTCCGCTCTCTCCCTGTACCACAGCCGATTTCAACGGCGTCTGGGTACAACGAACGAACAGCACAATTTACTCCCGAGGAACGTGCTCGTCGAGTAGGTATTATCGTCCAGCTTGCCAAAGAGCATGGTTTGGAGTCTGCTGGCGCATTTTCCACTACGGTTCACTCGACAGCAGTAGCGAACTCGCTGGGTATTTTTGCCTATGAGCCACGTACTGAAGCCGAGTGCCATGCAGTGGTGATGGCCGATGCCGGAGGCTCCGGCTATACCCAAAGGGTTGCAACTGATGCTTCAACACTCGATTTTGAAGCCATGGCACGTGAAGCCGTCTCGACAGCTCAGCGTAGCCGTAACCCCATTGATATTCCGCTGGGTGAGTATCCGGTAGTACTCAATGCTTACGCCGTTGCAGAAATGCTGCAAAATCTTGTTTTTATGGGGTTGTCAGCATTAGCTGTACAGGAAGAGCGCAGCTTCATGAATGGGCAGTTTGGTAAACAATTAGTGAACCCACGCGTTACCATTTATGATGATGGACATGATCCCTCCGGTTTGCCACAAGCGTTTGACTATGAGGGAGTTCCTAAACAGCGTGTGGTAATGATTGATCATGGCGTGGCGAACGCTGTCGTGTATGACTCATTTACAGCGGCACGTGAAAACAAGCCCAATACAGGGCATGCATTGCCCGCTCCCAATAGCGAAGGGCCATTGCCACAGCATACCATGATGGAAGCTGGAGACGCGAGCTTAGAAGACCTGATCAGAGGTATAGACCATGGGATCTATGTCACCCGTTTCCACTATACTAATACTGTACACCCCATCAAAACACTGTTTACGGGCATGACACGCGATGGTACATTCTTGATTGAGCATGGAGAGTTGACTCGCCCAATTAAGAATCTTCGTTTTACGCAAAGTATCCTCGACGTGCTCCGTGAAGTGCAGGCTATTGGGAGAGAGCGTCTCCAATGGACTGAGTATGTGACCGTTGTTGCACCAGCTCTAAGAGCTGCTCGTTTTAACTTTACTGGCATTACCGGAGCACAAGGGGCATAATATCCAAGAAGACTTGGAAGTCTCTATCGATTTCCAGGTCTTCCCCAACAATTTTCTCAACACTGTGACATATTTCACCCTGCTTCTGTGACAACAGACCTTCCCTTCTCGTCTCTAAATAACACATAATAATCCCATCCTAATAACAACCACACATTCCAATCCATCGGCAAGGAGTAAAATTATGAGTTGGGACTGGATTGATCTCCTCTTCGTTATCACTGTTGTCCTTCTTGTTCTTAATGGTCTAAAGAATGGAGCACTTTTTAGCCTTATTCACATATTATCAATTCCTGTAGCATTCATTGTTACTTACCTCTTTGGTCCTCATTTCATAACATTATTAGCATCTAATGGCTTGTCATTCACGCCACTTGTTGCATATGGAGTACTCTTTTTAGGCACTGTATTAATCTTGCACATTATTGGAAGCATAGTACGTAATGTTCTAAAATATGTCCCATTGCTTGGTCCAGCAGACGCATTACTGGGTGGTGTACTTGGTTTTATAGAAGCATGGCTGCTCTGGCTACTGCTCTTATTTGTTTTAGGAACTTTTCTGAGTACAGTACAGAGTGGGATTGAGACTGGTTCTGTTTTCTTTCAAGGCATAAATTTGCAAGATTTACATCTGGGCAATGTCGATCAATTCCTTCCCACATTCCAGCAATGGCATGATTTCTACAACCAAGCTGTGACAAATAGCCTGTTTGCTAAAGTCAATGGCTTCTTTGTCACGGTTCTGCCTGAGATTAAGGCACCTTCGCCATTGCAGTAGTAATGCAACCCAATTAGGAGTAGCTAGGCCAACAATGATGGGGGAGTGTAGATCAAGGTAACCTGTGGCGGATCAAGAGACTAACTCTGGATTTGTCCACGGTTGAGCAGATTGGCAATCCGCTGTAATTGCTCTCGCCCCCATTCGGTTTGTTCATAACGCTCTGGATAAATCAATGGGCATACATATGGATCTGGTGTCTGGATAGGAATATGAGTATCGTTAATGATACTCATATCACCTTCTCTTGGCTGAGCTTTCTCGGCAGGATGGAAATTCCCTGACGAGTCCATGTATTCATTATCCCTCCTTACACGTACTATCCAACCTTTTAAGCTATTACTGTCTTCTGGCAGAAAAACGTTGCATTCAGGACTATGGGCATATACTGTCCACCAGTTTCCTTGTGGACTTTGCCACGAGTACAGAAATCCTTGCCTCTGGAGTCCTAGCATCGTAGCGGTAAGGTCTTTTCCTGCGGCCTCCTTGGGTATAAGGGCAACAATATCATCTATTGTTTTCCCTTTGATCTGTTGAATGTTTTCGAGAAAGCGTCTGGAGGTTTCATCTTCCTCCATTGGTTGAAGGGGAGAAAGGATTTCGTCGTCCCAGCCAGTACGGTGTTGCTTTGAACTCTCACTCGATTGCGCTAGATCTGTTTTAGGAAGTTCTTTGGGTTTTGGAGAATATCTATTTTTCTGAGAAGTTTGTAGTAGAAGGACTTCTTTATAGGTTAAGTCCCTTCGAGGTAGACTAG
>CBJMBI010000603.1:0-2881 GCA_966427955.1 uncultured Ktedonobacterales bacterium | reverse complement strand
GTTCTGCTCTTTTATACGTTCTAACTTTTTTATTGCCGCAATATCTCCCTCAGCTGCTTTTTCCTTTAGAGCATCTCTCATTTTTTGTATTTTTTCTTGTTTTTCTCTTTTATACGTTCTAACTTTTTTATTGCCTCAGAATCTAATTCAGATGCTCCTACTCTTAATTTTAAATGAAGAGAGTTATTCCCTAAATTTTCATTTAATATCGAATTTTTATCGTTTTTATTTGAAAATTTAATTTTTGTTTGAATATTATAAATTTGATCCTTTTCTCTTTTATTTTTATCCCATCCTGCTGAATCTTTATTTTCCATTATATAAACCCTTTCTTCCTCGACATCTGAAAGATATGTGTCTTTATCATCTATCTCCCAATTCACTCGACGTCGATTATCACCCTCTCTTGGTCCTGACCCCACCCAATTTTTTGAGGATTTCTCTCTTCCATCACCACCACGGAGAGGTTGTCCAAGAGCTTGTTGATCTACCTGCTTCTCTAAGAGTTCACAACACGAGCTACAGAAAGGCCGCGAAGCTCCAATGCCAACAATTTCGAGCTGGTGCTTCTTTGCATAGCCAAGAAGAACTTCCTCGGCATGTCTTTGTTCTCTCACCCCCCGTTTTATCAGAGTAAATCGTTCATAGGGATATTTAGCCCTAAACTCACCTACTACTTTCCCTATAGCATTCTCAGAGACCTTTTCATTGACGCTGAGAAATCCATGAACCTTGCCTGTCTTACGATCTGGCATATAGGCAACGGCAAATGTTGTATGTCCCCAAGTAACCCCACCTCGCTCCTTTAAGAATAAATATCCTAATTCTTTAGCTGCTATTTCAGATTTATAAGCCTCAATATTTTTTTCTTGCTTATCTAGTTCAAATGATTGTTTTACCTGTTCTACAAACCCTTTAAATCCTTTCTCAGATCTTGACAAGACACCCCTAAATCGCTCAAAAGTTTTTCTTTGACAACGTTTGATATCATTAAACAACTCTTTAGTATCTTTTTCTGTTATATCCATTTTTTCATCAAATGTTTTCCTTAGACGAAGAGATCGCATCCCTTTTCGTTGCTTTCCCTGGCCAGTGAGAACATAGCACCTCTTACGGATATCATCGAGTTGTTCGCTAAGTTTGAGACCGACATCTCGGATCTCCTGGGCAGAAAGATACTTTGGATCACGTAGATAGATCTCCAGCTTTCCTTGAGCCACCTTCAACATTCCTGATGTGTAGAGTTGTTCATCACTTCTTCTCCTAGCATCAGTATTTTCTCGCCAATCCATCCCAGTTAGGGTTTCCCCATCAGAGAAGTGATTCTCCCCGTCAGACTCCCCTAAGAATACAGAGTCGGTACTTCTCTCTCCCTGTCTGTTTTCTAAACTCCGATCTTGCTGAGAGCCTCTCTCCATTGCCATCTCAGAACTAGTCGATTCTCTTTTCAAGTCAGAGCCAAGATGTGGTGAGGACTCAACATGATCTCTTGCTAACTGTTCCTCTTCTTGCCTTGCTAGCCATTGAGCATACTCATGGTCAGCTTTCTCTTGGTTCTGGCGCAGTTCTACATCAGAGTCACTTTCTACACTTAGATGCATATGATCGGTGGCAGAACTCTCCATTGCAAGCCCTTTGCCCTTCAGAGCCAGCTCAGCCAATTGCGAATAATTCTCGCCAAGTTCCTCAACAGCCCTGATCATTTGATGTAAGCGCTTCTGTGCTCTTGCCACATCTTGTTCCTCCCTGGCTCGGTCACAGTTGGCCATAGCCGTCTCGTACGCCTCACTATGACCACGAATCGTTGCGAGGAGTGGCAAGTTGGCAGAAGATTGAAAGGAGTCCTCCTTGAGAATATTGCCTAAAGTTAGTACATCTCTTTTAACATAATTAATAGACCTTTCTAGAGTAAATACAGATTCATAGCTATTATTGTTTATCATATTTATGAAATCTTCACATCTTGTTTTGCATTTTTGAAACAGATTACCATATCTTTCAATGATATCTTGCTTATCAATGGAGTTGATGATATTTTTTTCTATGGTATTTATAAAATGATGTATTGCCTCTGATCGATCAAATTCTATTTTAGCTTCTACCATATTCTTGATGGTAAATTTAGATAATGATGACACTGCTTGTTGATAGCGAGTCAGGGCACTCGTGATATCTTCTAGACGAGATGAACTTTGCCTTATTCTCTCTTTATAGGTATTTCTTGCTTCTTCACATTCTTTACAAAATTCAATCAAAATAAAACTTTTCCCATTCACACGACTGTCCATGCACATCCCACCGATAATATCTGCTTCCATCTTGAAGTATTCAGCTATTCTCAGAACTTCTTCATGGGAAAGGCCCGAGAGACCTTCCAGAGAACTGTCAGGATTTCGTTGAAACTCTTGAAATCTTTTGCGTGCTTCAAGAGAGACTCCATGCTCTTTTGCTAGCATGCTCAATCGATTAGCAAGCTCTCCTCCCTTTCCCTCAGGATTGTCAATCTCTCTGCTGAAAGTCTCGCTTCCTTGGCTAGGACCAGATCTCTGCAAGCCAAGACTCTCGAAAGCACCAGCCACTGTCGTCTCTGCAACTGATGAGAGAGAATGCTGCGTGAGTTGACTCTCAGGAGGAATGTGGCCTTGGTCTACAGAAGAGACGCTGGCTGGATCTCGCTGGGGGGTCCTCTTTTCCCAGTGCTGCGAACCTGCATCTAAGATATCTGGCTTCTTCAAAAAATGGTCTAAAGTTGTTTGGCGAGGATCGCTCTGGGATGGACGAAACCGTTTTGCTCTTTTTTTTATGGGGACTTGCTGTTCCCGCTTCCTTTCCCGTTGCTGTGAACCTGCATCTGAGACGTTTGGTTCCCCTAGAACATAGG
>CBJMBI010000602.1:0-2884 GCA_966427955.1 uncultured Ktedonobacterales bacterium | reverse complement strand
CCAACGGGTTGGAGCAGTTCAGATAATTAGTTTATTTCTATAATTATTTTTGAGAAGATAGGCAAACTTTGGGGCATGTTCCCTTTTTGGGTGCAATTCATTTTTTTGCAAGATCAGCACAGAGATCTCCTCAAACGAGAAACGCTCCAGCACAGTTGCAAAAATCTGAATGACACCCCCCTTTTTGTTCTGCTTGCAAAAATTAAATCTGGCATGTATACTATAATTAAACCTTAGCCGAAAACCGACCGTATGGCGAGCTGCTAGGGAAACCTAGATAGGCTATTCCCCCTAACCACGGGGGTTTTCCATTTTTGGGAACATTTTATACTTCAACCAATATTCCTTCCCTCACGCCTTTATTAAAAACATTCATCGCCCAATCACTCCCATTTTCCTTTATATCCCGAACAAAACCACAAATACTATCTGCAAGCCGAATAAATGCGTCATTCTCATCTTTCTTAATTCCTCGTATTTTCCTTGGATGCAATCCAAGGCTACGAAGCTCAGCACCATAATAGCGTTGATCTTTTTCATTCAACCCATCAACCAACAAGGTGAAAATAGCATCATGCCCAGGATCTACCCTATTCATTGCTTTAGCAACAGTAAAAACCGTTGAAAATCTATATTCCTTTGTATCTTCATATACTGAATAGCAAATCTTCAAAGGATAATCCTTTTGCATAAAAATTTCTTCAAGATAGTGTAATCTATTTGCTACTTCTGCCTTTCTCCATTTTACCTTTCCTTTTCCTGTCTTTACCTCAAGTGCTTCAAGGTAGTGTAACACTGCCTCTCTATCATCAGGAATAACTACACTCACAATAAATATCTTCCCTTCGGTATCCTGTCCAGTTTCATCTACATAGCAGTATAGTTTTCTTTTCTCCATATATATCCTTACCAGAAAATCACCCTTATAGCGGTTGCCAATCAAGGCTTTCCACAGTCACTTCTTCTCTTCCTTCTTCTATTAACTTCAGATTTATAGCCTTAATTATTGCATATGCCGTGATAAGGCGTGGCCTTGCCTTCTTTGTTTCAATATCAAGAACCGCCTTTTTCGATATTTTTGCAGCTTCTGCAAGCTGTTTTTGTGTGAGCCCCAACGAAGCCCGCAGGTGTTTCAAACTTAGCTTTTCCATAATTAGCACAAGTTTACACCGTTTAGGAGAAGAATGCAATAGATAGTCCACCTTTCCACCTTTTTGCATGCAAAGCTCTGTGAAAGGTAAGTCAACATATACTTTAGTTAGTCAAGGCCTTAAAAACAATGCTAACCTATGTTAAAGCTAACTCTGGATGAGGTCTCAAAAAGCTGGAAGATCAGAGGCTTAATCAGTGGTTGAATAATAGAGCAATGGCAGCTTGATGTCTTGACGTAGGTGCATTTATTATCTATAATACACTTGTCCAGCGTCTGAACAACGCTCAAACGTTGCATGCCGAACCACACAAGCAAAGGAAGCAAAGATGGCAGATCGCCCCAACCGTGTTGGACAACAGCTCGGTAACTATCGCCTCACAGATTTGCTGGGACAAGGCGGGTTCGCCGAAGTCTACCTCGGTGAGCACATTCATCTAGGGACCAAAGCCGCCGTCAAGGTGCTTCACACGCAATTGACCAATGAGCATGTCGAGGCCTTTCGCACTGAGGCACGCACGATTGCCCATCTCATTCATCCCCATATCGTACGTGTCCTTGAATTTGATGTCGAGGAGAATATTCCTTTCCTGATCATGGATTATGCACCCAATGGGACGCTGCGCAAGCTTCATCCCAAAGGTAGTTTGCTTACTATAGCCACCATCGTGACCTATGTCAAACAGATAGCAGACGCCTTGCAGTACGCTCATGACGAGAAACTGATCCATCGCGATATCAAACCTGAGAACATGCTGGTGGGGCGACGCAACGAAATCTTACTCAGCGACTTTGGCATCGCATTGGTGGCACAGAGTTCGCGCTATCAGAGCACGCAGGATGTCATCGGCACCGTAGTCTACATGTCCCCGGAACAGATTCAGGGCAAGCCTCGTCCAGCCAGTGATCAGTACTCGTTAGGCATCGTGGTCTACGAATGGCTTTGTGGAGACCGTCCCTTTCATGGCTCGTTCACAGAGTTATGTGCTCAGCACATGTTTGCCTCTCCACCACCACTGCATGAGAAGGTTCCAAGCATCTCACCCGACGTCGAACAGGTTGTGCTGACAGCGCTGGCCAAAGATCCCAAGCAGCGCTTTGCCACGGTGCAGGCATTTGCCACCGCGCTGGAGCAGGCCAGCCAGTCAGGACAAAGTCAACCACTTGTCTCGCCAACGCTAGTCATGCCATCAGGCCAGCTAGAACAGAACCAGCCATCTGTGTCTCTTCCAGTCGTTGGCCCACCGCATCAGCCACTTCCACCAACTGTTCCTGCTCCACCACCAAATCCATCCCCAGAACCAACGACACAGGTTTCACCTCAAAACCATCCAACTCATGCACCTGAAGGATTGGACACTCCACAGCCAATCTCTCAACCGACAGGTCACTCTTCCCGTCGATCCTTGATAGTAGGGCGGGTCGGGCTGACTCTTGCGGGTGGTGGCATCCCCATCTGGTTTGCAACCTCGCGTAGGCCTCCTCCAAAACCAGTCCTTCACATGACTCCCACTAGGCCTGTTCCGACTCCACTGCCCATGGGAACTATGCTCTACACCTATAAGGGGCATTCTCACATAGTGGATGCAGTAGCATGGTCGCCGGATGGGAAGCGCATTGCCTCGGGTGGTCGTGATAAAACGGTGCAGGTGTGGAATGCAGTGGATGGGGGGAATGTCTTCACTTATAGGGGGCATTCTAATGAGGTGAGTGCAGTAGGATGGTCGCCGGATG
>CBJMBI010000601.1:0-2884 GCA_966427955.1 uncultured Ktedonobacterales bacterium | reverse complement strand
CCTCTCTCCGAACCATTGACATTCCATCCTTCTACTCGTAGAATAAGCTCCCAACAGCAACTTCTACCAACTTAGAACACAGGTTGGTATTACTATACAAGGGAGGCAATCCCCTTCAACGGGGAAGGATGTCAAATGGATGTACAGATAATAATACAATCTATACCTAATCTTTCGTGCGACGCCCTAATTGTCGCAGCAGGACGTCAAGGAGCCGGACAAGAGGTCCATCTCACAAAAACGGCCTCCATCGTGGATGGATTACTAGGTGGTCTGATTCGTGAGCGTTGTACAGAGGGAGAATTTAAAGGCAAACTAGGCGAAATCCTGACAATACATCCTATGGGACGGCTGGCTGCAAAACGCGTCATTGTGATTGGCTTGGGAGATTTGCAGAAGATTGACTCTCAGACTGTCCAGCGTGCCAGTGCCACTGCCGCACGCTATTTGCAAAACACAGGGGCTCATCAAATTGTGCTGGCCATCAATGGGCTCGGGGACCGCCTTGAAAGGATACAGGAAGTCCAGGCTCAGCTCGAAGGTGCTCTGCTCGGGCTCTACACCTTCCGCCTCTATCGACAGACCGAGAATGGCAGTAATGGCAACGGTATCTCGCTCATCAAGCTGCTAGCTGAAGAGGCAAATAAAGCAGAATTTGAGCAAGCCATCCGCAAAGCCCAGATTCTGGCCGAGGCAACCAATTTTGCTCGCGACTTGATCAATGAGCCCCCCAACGTCTTAACACCTCGCGAACTTGCCAACCGCGCAAGCGCTATGGCTAAAGCAGTCAGTCTGGAATGTGAGATCTGGGAGCAAGCCAAGATTACAGAATTGGGCATGGGTGGCCTGCTCGGTGTCTCACAAGGGAGTGCCCAACCACCATACTTCGTTATCCTGCGCTACCGAGGTGCACCAGACAACAAGCAAGGCATGGCATTGGTAGGAAAGGGCATCACTTTTGATAGCGGAGGCATTTCCATCAAGCCAGCCCAACACATGGATACGATGAAGGGCGATATGGGTGGAGCAGCGGCGGTCATTGGAGCTATGCAAGCCATCGCTAAACTCAAACCACCCATTAATGTCACAGCTCTGATTCCCACCTGCGAAAATATGCCTAGCGCAACGGCATATCGTCCCGGCGATATCTTGCGCTTGATGAACGGCAAAACTATTGAGATCGTCAATACTGATGCCGAGGGTCGGTTGATCCTTGCCGATGCGCTCTCCTATGCAGCACGCGAAGGACTTTCGCCTATTATCGATCTGGCAACTCTGACTGGTGGCATCGTTGTAGCTCTTGGCTCAACTCTGACTGGCCTGTTCTGTAACGATCAAGGCTTAACCGACGACATTCTCGCTGCTGGCCGTGCGGCTGGTGAGAAGTACTGGCCCATGCCTCTGGATGATGAATACAACGAGCAGATCAAGAGCGATATTGCGGATATCAAGCAAACAGGTGGAAGAGAGGCTTCATCTGTAACAGCCGCAAAAATCCTGGAGCACTTTGTAGGTGATGCACAATGGGCCCATCTAGATATTGCTGGCACCAGCTATCTTGAGAATAAAAAACCCTATCAGGAAAAAGGTGCGACTGGCGTTGGCGTGCGCACGCTCGCAGAACTTGTTCTGCGCTTGGCTCACAATTCATAGCAGGAAATCTTTCTCAAGGCGGCTGGTCGGCCGCCTTGAACTATGTTTGGCAAGGCGAAAGTTTGTATGAGCCATTAGCGAACCAGCTAAGTGTACGAGCGCCATAGCTCAAACCGTCGGCCTAGCATAAAAGATCCGACAGAAAGCCAAGACTAGCTCACAAAGTTGTCTTCTACTTGTCCTCTGTTTGGCATTGAAAATGCGTCCTGCTCCTGACTATACTTAGAACAGTTGATGAGTGGTTCCTCAATTGTGGGGAACCATTCTGTTCAAATGTATAGCAAAACAAAGCATCATAAGCAAAGGAGTTGAGAGAGCAATGTCAAACCAATCACTATTCCCAGGCCCAAACCAAAGAAAGCAATACTACGGAGATGCCAACCTTTTTCACTCCACCACCGATACTACTCAAGAGGCGAATGAAGAAAATAAAGATCATAAGCAAGGAAATTTTAATCCTGTAAGAAAATCATTTGAAGAGAATAAAGCTACAGCCAACGATACTACTGAAAATGCAAATAAAGAAAAGAATGATCATAAGCAAGGAAAACCTGATTTTTTGAAAAATCTATCCAAAGAGCATAGAGACACTTCCTCCAACGATACAAGTGAAGATGCCTATAAGAAAAGTACTGATCATAAGCAAAAAAAGCATGATCATTGGAAAAATTTAGTCGAAGAGTTTAGAGAAACCGCTTCCCAAACTTCTAGAGATGACAATAAACGAAAACAGAATGACACATATATGCCTGATGATTTAAATAGCCATATTTCAAAAGATGATACAGGTGTTCGATTTGGCAAAAATAGTTCAAATAGTGATATAACAACTAAATTAACAATAGAACAAAAAAGAAGAGCCTATGATGATATCAGAATGTTTATAGAAAATGAGAAATTAAATCAGCTAAATAGAAAGTTAGCTAATGATCGTCTCAGGGATAAAGGAATAGATCCAAATGAGTTTAGAGATACAGGCAAAAAGCTACATGAATTGTTGCAAGCTGATCTTGATGGCAAGATGATATCTACCACTGATTTTGAAATAGCATATAAAAAGTTTAACAGAATGGTTCAAAAGCTGGGAGATACAGACAAAAAAATAGCCAGAAATTATTTTTAGCTATAGCAGATGATTAGAGCCTCTTTATCTCTAGAGCTTAGGGTAAAAATAAGCAAAAGGTTTATGGAGAGACTCATACTTCTCAATCAATATCTAGTTACGTTGCAA
>CBJMBI010000600.1:0-2885 GCA_966427955.1 uncultured Ktedonobacterales bacterium | reverse complement strand
AGGGACGGACAGAAAAGGTCTGTTTATGCAGAACCTCGCTGGCCGTCTACTCTACAATATTCTGGCCGAGGGGCTCTCGGTGTCTGCCTGTGGAGGAGGTGTCAGACCTGTCCGGGCGAAAGCTCGAACGGGCAACCCCCAACGAAGCAGGAAAGCTCGCTCGCAAGGGCGAGAAGCCCCCGCCCTTTAGGCCTGATTCTTACCCACATTTGACAAATGGATTTTGTCAAATGGCCCTGGAAAAGGGATGCCATTGCGGACTATTTCATAGCCTCAACGGTATCAATCCTCTCCACAGGTAACCCCAAAAAGATGTGGGTAAGAATCAGCCCTTTAGGCATGGGGAGATGTCACCAAACCTCGACTTGTGGATGCCTCTGGCTTTAGCCATGGGGAGGAAACAAGTCTTCCTCTTGGCGAGAGGTATGGGGCCGCACAGGCGGGTGAGACAACGTCTCACAGCTAAACTGGAGCTTAGTAACCAAGCGCAAAGCAAGGCGGATAGCTGCCACATCGGATGGGCACCCGTAAAGATCTTTGACTCGTTCAAGCAGTTCTCTATCTTGTTCGGTAAAACGTATTGTTGTAGGTTTGTTCATGAAGCAAGTATACCATTTTGGGGGACAAAAAGTATACCTTCTTGACATATGTATTTCAAAATGGTATACTTTTAGCACTGGTCAGAAGGCACTCTGCTGGAGGAAACTCTTAGCGCAACCGGACTTTTCCGTTAGGCGTGAAGCGCAAGCTTGCAGAGAGAGACAGTTGCGACCCGTTCCCTAGGATGTACCTTGGGTTCCTGATAAATCGGCCAGGGTAAAACAGCGTGATATGAGAGATGTTCGCGTTTTGCAAGCGGTTCGTCCGCCTCTACAGGATGCGACGGGGCGGTTGTCAGATGTCCCAGTGGAACCTCGGTTCCCATGATGTGTCGGTCGGTGAAACTGAAGCAGGAATCTTCGGAGGACTGAGTTGAGGTCGAGGCTAGACACAAGCCCCTGCATTTATGCATGGGGTATCTGACAGGCAAGATGAAGGATAAATCTTCTATAGAAAAGCTCTCAATGTGGGCATTTTAGCTATAAAATGGGACAAAAATTAGAATGAAGTGCTCAAAGGTGTTTTGTTCTTCCACAAAACATGGTAAGCTAACTAAATAGCAATAAGCTAGCTGGCAAAAATAAGACAAGTGCCAGCATAACCTGATTGGCTTCAATATAGTTCGCTGGTGAACCAAGCAATGTCTCTCTGCCGAGACGAAGGAGAAGAGACACGTTTATGACCACTTTGAGTACTACAAGAGGGAGGGTTGTTACAACCCCAGAAAAAAAACCTCACGTTGTTATTATTGGTGGCGGCTTTGGTGGCCTGAATGCTGCTCAAGCGTTCAAGGACGCCCCAGTTGATGTCACCGTGATTGATCGCAATAATCATCATCTGTTTCAACCACTTTTATACCAGGTAGCAACTGCCGTTCTGTCTCCAGCTGATATTTCTGCACCCATTCGTCATATACTCAGAAAGCAGAAAAACACTGTTGTTGTACTTGCTGAAGTAACGGGTATCGATACAGAGCGACAGTTAGTAGTAACTGCAGATCGTGTGATTCCTTATGATTATCTCATTGTCGCAACGGGAGCAAGTCACAGTTATTTTGGTCATGATGAATGGGCTCCCTATGCACCCGGTCTCAAATCGATTGTTGATGCGACTACTATACGTCGTAGAATTTTGCTTGCCTTCGAAAAGGCCGAGATGGAGACTGATCACGAACGACATAAGGCCTTACTCACCTTTGTATTAATTGGGGCTGGTCCAACAGGTGTTGAGATGGCTGGTGCGATTGCAGAACTGGCACATGGCGCTCTGGCCCGAGATTTTAGGAATATTGATCCCAGAGAGGCACGTATTATTCTGGTTGAAGCCCAATCTCGCATTCTTCCGCCTTTTGACAAGAAGCTTGCTGCTAAAGCACACAAGGCGCTCAATCATTTGGGAGTAGAGGTACGTACCAATTCGATTGTAGAGGATATCACGCAAGATGGTGTAGTGATTGGAGGTAAATTGCTAGAAGCCAGAACGGTGATTTGGACAGCTGGAGTTGCCGCATCATCTGCTGGGGCATGGTTAAAGGCTGAGGTGGACCGTGCCGGGCGTGTGAAGGTGAATGAGGATCTTACGGTTCCCGGTTATCCCAACATTTTTGTGATTGGCGATACATCCTCATTGATCCAGGATGGAAAACCAGTGCCGGGCGTTGCACCTGCTGCAATGCAAGAGGGCAAATATGCTGCCTCAGTTATTATTCAGCGAGTAACAAATCAAGGGACTCCTCCCCCGCCATTTCGCTATCGTGATAAAGGCAGTCTTGCCACAGTTGGACGCTCTTATGGCATTGCAGATATAGGCAGGGTCCGCTTGAGCGGATTCTTGGGTTGGCTGTTCTGGATTGCCGTTCACATTATGTTTCTGGTTGGGTTCCGTAATCGCTTCCTTGTTACCTTCCAGACCATCTGGAGCTTTTTGACATATCAGCGTGGTGCTCGCTTAATCACTTTTGATGCATCGACACGAGCAAAGGTTAAAGAATTATCAAAGGAGCTAGTGTGAATTTCTAGTCTTGAGAAAAAGTGAGGCATAAAGTGAAGGCAAGCGTTATAAAAGGCGGTGTAGTGCATGAGCGCTACATCGTTGAAGAGCTGCTCGGTCAGGGTGGTTTCGGGGCTGTTTATCGCGTGCGTGACCAACGTGTCAAAGGAAATGTCTTTGCACTCAAAGAAATTGTTGATCCTGGCAGGCATCAGCAAGAAAACTTTTTGTTTGAGGGTGAGCAAATAGACTATTTACCTTGACATTTATGGCTCATTTAAGGTATACTGTGAACA
>CBJMBI010000599.1:0-2890 GCA_966427955.1 uncultured Ktedonobacterales bacterium | reverse complement strand
GCTCTTCTTTACTACTTGGTAAGACGGCCTGAACGTCTGAGGGAAACAAAATATTAGCAAGGAATTCCTTAAATCTCACAGCTAATGCATTTCATACCTTTGAGGTAATTGACGGGAAACTGAAGTGAGAAACCCTACCAGAGGATGCCAATCCTCTGGTAGGGTTTCCTGGAATAGTTCCCATCCTTGGTACAACCAGAGGGAGACCAAGGAGCATTAATAGCGGTCCATCAACGCTTGTACATTATGGACATAGGACCAATTATAGATGCCCTGATGAGTTACATTCCATCCTCCTTCGTTGTAGGCACTGATGACCTTTACCACATCACCATGGAAACCTTGCCAGAGTGAGTGTAGGTAAATGGCCCCAAGCTCGATATTATCCTGAAGCTTATAGGGATCGTAATGGCCATTTACTTGCTTATTTAGCACTTGTGCAGTAGAAGGCATGATTTGCATAGTCCCAATGCCTCCGTCATGTGCAATCACATGCTGATCCCAACCACTCTCTTGCCAGGCAATTGCCATCAAAAGATTAGCTGGTAGCCTATAGCGTGCAGCTGCCTGTCGCAGTAATGAAACAACATGTGGTCGCGATGACTGCTCCAGCGCATCATAGGCAAACTTGCGGATTCTGCCATTGGGTAGCAGGCCACCGGTGGTTCCTCCTGCATGATCGCTAGTGGGAGTAGGAATACATAGACGCTGGCCTACGAAAATCTGGTTACTATTGACAATCTGATTGGCGTGAACAATGCTCCAGATACTGCTGTGATAGTAGTTAGAAATACGTCCCAGGCTGTCGCCTGTAAGAACTGTGTACCATCTACAGACATTCTCCGATCCTGGATTAGTCCCATGGGCATCAGCTTGAACCGAAATAGCAATCCAAGAACCAAGAGATAGTAGCGAAATTGATGTAAGAAGCATTGCCTGATGATAGATAGAAAAGCGTGAGATGAGGCTCCATCCCTCCTTTATAAAAGGGAGGAGAATTCTCACTTGTATTGTGAACCTGTTCATCGGTATGTATTTCATTCATCCCTTCCTCTCTCTTCCCACTATAATCTGGTACTAAATCAGTAGATGTATATAGAATGTTGATAAAGTTTGGTTCCTCAAGAAGCTTTCCACAAGATTTTTAGCTTAGATCTCTAAATTGGAGTGTTGAAACCAGCCAAGCGTTGCCTACTAACCTTCTGGCCAATCAGCCTATTCTCTCGACAAATCCTTCACGTTATGTTATACTTCACCTATCGTGGAAATATGGTACGAAAAGAAATATCATTTGACGCAGTTTCAGCATGTAAAAGCAAAATGTGGAATATTTGGTAAAAAGAGCGATAGCGTCAAAAATTGTTTTTATATTGATAGTGGGCTCTCACTTCTTTGATGAAGAGGTGGAGTGCAGAGAGCTATGAAGTCAGAAGAAGCGTTAAGCGCAACAGTTGAAGAATATTTGGAAACCATCTATAACATGAGCATGGAAGGTGAAGTTGTTATAGGAGCACGGCTGGCCGAGCGTTTTCGTGTTGCTGCTCCGAGTGTGACTGAGATGCTCAAACGCTTGGTGAGAGATGGTTATGTAGAAATGGATCACAAGCGCAGAGTGACGTTGACCGAGGCTGGAAATCAAGCAGCCGAAGCCGTTTTACGACGTCATCGTCTCACCGAACGCTTTCTGGTAGATATGCTGGGTATGCAATGGCATGAAGTTCATGAAGAGGCTTGCCGTCTGGAGCATTTTATCTCTGGAGCGGTAGAGGCTCGTGTGATTGCTAACTTGAATAATCCTCTAACCTGTCCCCATGGTAATCCTATTCCCGGTTCGGTCCCCAATGCACGCAACTATCTCAAAGATCATCATGCTGTTCGGCTTTCTACTGTTCCTGAAGGCGTGCAAACTACCATTCTGTGTATATCTGAGGTTGTTGAAGACGAAGAGGCCTTGATTCGCTATCTCCATGATAAAGGGCTAACTCCTGGTACCCAACTGACCGTCATTGTTTTAACGAGAGACAATGGCTCTGAACAAAACGACTCTTCTAATAGCGTCACCTTACGCTTAGAAGATCGCGAAGTTTCGATCAGTCAGGCCGTTGCTAGTAAATTGTGGGTAACGCTTTAAGGACAAGATAATCGGCATGTCTGCGGCAATCAGGCTGGATAAGTAGATAGATTATCTGAGCGTATTTGTTTTGTATTGTCGAAATTATTCTTCCCTGTTTTTCTTTGCGCGCTTTCAAGATCCTGAACATGCTATCTGGCAACTTTCTTTCTTGAGAGTTCGTTGTATGGGTTGAAGTGTTTATAAGTTTGTATTTATCGATGGACTAGCGGAGAACCTTTTTGCTATACTGTCTATTTAGGAAGGTGTTCTTGCCATAGCAAGTAGCTTGGATGTGATGCTCTGCTAGCCTCCGGTGGTTTCTCCCCGTTTTGAATTGGTGGAATGCTTTCAAAACTTTTTAGAGAGGCACATTGTTGTGCGGAATGGTTTAGTCATATGAGTAACCAAAATATTTCGTTATCTCAAACTCATCGCCCTTTGCGCGTTCAGGACATCAATGAACAAGATACAAAGCCATCTGTTATTTCTATCCCTTCTACATCTATGCCTGGTATGAGAACTTCCTTCTTCTGGCAGCATCGTTTGACGGAGGGAGGCTTAATTCTCTCAATGGCTTTGTACTATCTTGTGGGTAATCCCAATATCAAAATATCTAGTCATAGTCAGGTACTTGAACTCCTGACTTTCCTTGCACAGCATATCAATCCGCTCTATTCTCTTCCATTTCTCTTTCTTTTTGCCTTGCTCTGTTGGTATCGTTTGCCCTTTGCAATTGCCCTGCTGCCGTTATCTTTTCCCTATTACTATATCCAAAAG
>CBJMBI010000598.1:0-2891 GCA_966427955.1 uncultured Ktedonobacterales bacterium | reverse complement strand
TCTTGCGAAGGAGTCTGCCGGTAAAGGAGAACACTGGGAACACTTCTTTGAACTTGTTCGTGGGTGGTCAAAAGGAAAAAGAAATAGCCAAGCAGAGAGTCCCTGGCGATCAGCGCGTGCTTTGGGTGCAATTCTCTGGTATCAGGATGTTGCCGAGTTACAAAAATTAGCTGAAGACTGGGCTAAGGGAGAAACTTTTACAAAGAGAAAGCTGGCTGCATCGCTATTAAATGGAGCGTATGATGCTGAATGCCAAAAGCCATCAACAGGTACGCAGACTGCCGTCTGGCAATTGCTTGATCAGTGGATCCTCCGAAGTCAGAAGCCTCAGTACAAGACTGACATTCGTCTAGGATGTGTAGCTGCCAGCACTTATGGATTGATCAGTAGTAGTAGGATACCACCCGACATTGACAAAGTACTGCGAAAACTGGATGCACTCCTCCAAATCCAAGAGTATCGTTTAGCTGAGTATATTGGTACACTGACCGCAACTGTCTCTTCAACGTATGTATCTCTCAGCTTGTCAGGTCATATTCGCCAAGTTCTATCCTCTCTTGCAGATATTGCAAAAGAGCTTGTCCATTGGAAGACACCACTAGCCTTGAAGGGACGTAACGACTACCGACAGCAACGTGAGATTCGCCTAAACACGGTACTGAATACGTTCTTTTTAATCGCAATGGCAATGGTACCAGATAGGGAGATAGCCTCACAAAGTCAGCAGCAGTCCTCTTGTTCGATATATACACAACCGTTACCTGTGGATATTGGATTTCCTGATCCTAACAAGAGAGATATCTTCCTTGTTGCTATCCTAACAGAGGACAAGCTTGCAACCCCATTGCAAACACTCTTGTGTGCAGCAATGTTTGCGAAACAGAGCAAATCAACTTTTGAATTGATAGCTCAATGGGCAGACATCATCCTTGCTCTTGAGAACGGTCAACGAGCTAATGCTGCTCATATCTACACACCGTTTGTCTCGTTTCTCGTGAAGCTAGGCGAAACAATTGAACAGTGGAGCTGCGACTTCCAGCAACGTGGATATCGCCAGCCAGTTGCTTATGAGGCCTATCGGCAAAAATTCATTAGGTGGCACACTAGTAGAGCTAGCAAACGTCCCCTTGATGATCTGGCCCGCGATGTGCTTGTCGGGCTTCCATCACAGGGATTTTCTAAAAAGGGAAAGTAGGAGGTAAACTCTTATGGGGAACATGATGACAGATCAACTATATCTAGCAACTAAAGAAGATAGAGCGAATAACTTTCTATTTGTACGTTTGCTCAAGCCCCTTGTGGGATGGAGCCAGGTTGTCTTTCGTGGTGCCCTGCCTCTTGGTGTAATTGATCCTTCCGACGCAACGCATTCACTTTCTCTGTCCAGCAGATCATCAATCATAGCATGGAAGAGTGATACTGTTATTCTCGTTTATCGTGGTCCACGTTCATGTACTCTGACAGGAACAATTTCTACGAAGGACAGTTATAAACGGTCGTATGAAATTCCACTTACACTGGTGGTGGCGAACCCATCTAGCGTCGCGAAGGCTTATCGTCAGGAAAAGGATCCTGCCAATCAGGCCATAGATCAAGTGAAATCTTGGTTTGAAAACCGTGCTAGCCGCTATAATCATGATCAGATCATCCACTGGGATCCTCCATTCGAAGAATGCAATATTAGTTGGCTAAAGGATATTGGCATCAAAATCCAGCCAAATGGCAAGCCAACGTTCCGGGAAGATCGACATTACTCAGAGTTAGCCAGAATACGTCAAGAAAAGCTCCAGAAGCGGTATGAATATGATAAAAAGGCTATGGAGGGAGATTTTGCTCGTCAAGAGGAGACAAAGAACCAGATTCATAAAATTTGCTCTGACTTGTTGCAAGTTGTTGCAGATGGAATGAAAGAAACGCTTAAAGAACGTGTCCACGAAGGATTTGAAAGGGGATATATGACAAGTGAGATTTGGGATGAGTTGTTCACCATACTTTATGCTATTGGAGATGATGATCAACCAGTCAATTTAGAAAAGAGAATTGGAGCTCATATGGAAGCGCTACGTAAAACGAGGATGAAGGCTGCTACAGACTTCAAAGATCAGGATTCTGTCTCCGTCCAAGATACTGAACCATTCTTACGTGCCATAGAACAAGATGGGGCTTCAGACAGTTTCTAAGGTTGAGTACTTTACACCTTTCTTTTTAAGATTTTTCTGTTCTGTTAGTTCAGTAGTCGCCTTTTGCAAGCTCTCCCTCAGCCCTGGGTACAGAATACATCGAGGTAGTGGAGATGGTCTCGTTTGTGCTCGAATTTGTCGAATTTCTGAGCACATCCACCAAATAGTGCAGCTTTACCGAGTGTCGGCTATCACTGCATAGTATAGAAGAGTTTCCACTGTGGATGATTATATGAAAACCAATCTGCAGTGGTGATCGACCACTGGTTCCAGCATACAGACAAAGTAATGGAGGCACTGCATTAACCAAAAGTCCAGATAAGCGTTATTCTCTTCAGTATCTGTCTGAAAGGTCAATGACTCTCTCTTGTTGTTCACGAAAGAGGATCAAGATCAGTATCCCAAAGTGACCGTGAAGTATAGATCTTCTGTGGAGACATCCCATTTTCAGATACTAGATTAGAGAGTGTGACATCCAAGAGACGAACCAACATCTGCTCGGTCTTGAGCTGTGCCAGCAAAACTAGCAGATGTTGCATCATTGTGTGTACATCCTGTATTGCTACAGGAAGAGTCATACTACGCGTGATAAATTGAAAATCACTCCACTTGATTTTTAAGGTGATGGTCTTTCCCCTTAATCCCAATTCAACATCGTGTGTACATCCTGTATTGCTACAGGAAGAGTCATACTACGCGTGATAAATTGAA
>CBJMBI010000597.1:0-2892 GCA_966427955.1 uncultured Ktedonobacterales bacterium | reverse complement strand
CCACGGAATTTCAAAATTTACACTGTGGGCGAGGGAAACTAATCATCCTCCTTATCTATCTAACTACTTCTTTCTTTTTTCATACCATCATATCTCGATTGAGCAGGCACATGGGATCACCAAAAGCAGGCCAGATCGGCTGAATCTTGGGATTTAGAATTGCGAAATACCCTCTATTTTATCAACCTCTGGCGAAAGATAACCTGGTAGAGCAGCCTATCTCTGGCTAGATCTGCCAGAGTATAGCGGTCCAGTACCTGAAAGAAAGCTTCCAATGCTTCTTGCAGAACCGCTCGCAACTGACAGACGGGAGTAATGATACAACAATCAGTATCTGCGTTAAAACACTCAACCAGAAAAAAATTCTCCTCTGTTCGTCTTATGACCTCACCAAGGTTAATCTCTGCAGGTGCTTTCGCTAACCGTAATCCTCCTCCATGCCCACGTATCGTTTCGATATACCCCCTCTTTCCCAGCCGATGTACCAACTTCATGAGATGGTTTTCAGAAATCGTATATGCTTTCGCTATCTCTTGAATACTAGCTAACTGATCCTTATCTCGACATGCCAGATAGAGTAGCACGCGCAGCGAATAGTCTGTTTGAGTGTTCATGTGCATCGATCTGTTTCCCTCTCTTTCCCGCTAGCGACTGTTCGATAGTTAGTAACATAATCGCTCTCCCTTGCCCTTCAGAGCTTCTTACGTTATAGTATAATTTATAAAGATGTATGTTGAATACATCTTTAATTTCTTTGGACAGTCTGGAACTCATCTTATTGATTGCCTCAGCACCAGACTCTTACGAGTCGCGTAGTGGTGAGCATTTAGCAAAACTTGTACATGGCATGAGTTATGTACAAAGATATTCGGAGCAAGTAAGTGTTTTTGAGTAAAGAAGCCCAACGCATTATAGCATCACTGATACCTGTACTGAAGGCCCGTGGACCTGAGATCACAACTAGATTCTACAATTTGATGTTCGCAGATCACCCTGAACTGCTGAATATCTTTAGCCATTCTCATCAGCGTGATGGCCTCCAGCAGCAGGCACTGGCAAGATCTGTGTATGCTGCTGCTGCACATATTACTAATCTGGAAGCTATTGAGCAAACAGCAAAGCAGATCGCACATAAGCACTGCAGCTTGAATATACAGCCAGAACAGTATCCAATTGTTGGAAACTATCTTACATTGGCCATTCAGGATGTTCTGGGAGAGATAGTAACCCCGGAAATATTACTTGTTTGGCAGAGTGCCTATGCCCATATCGCGGATTACTTTATCTCTATGGAGCAAGAAATCTACAGTTCCGTTGCGCAAAGTGCTGGCGGTTGGCTTGGCTTCCGCTCTTTCACAATTAAGCGGAAGGTAGATGAATGTGAAGACGTTCTCTCCCTCTATCTGGAACCATCTGATGGTCAAGCCATTATGTCATTCCAATCAGGTCAGTATGTGACAGTTAAAGTGCACGATGGCAACAATGATCACCTGCGCCAGTACAGCCTCGTAGATACATCTGGACAGAGATATTACCGCTTAAGCATCAAACGCGAAAATGGCAGCGACTCTGAGCATGGCATCGTCTCCTCAGCTTTACATGATATCTTTCAAGAGGGAGATACCTTGGAAATCAGTGCTCCATACGGTATCTTTACTCTGGACCCTCGCAAAAATACTGAAGTCGTGTTGCTAGCTGGCGGCATTGGCATCACTCCCCTTATGAGTCTGCTTAAAGCTATAGAGACAGAGAATCCTAGGCGCAAAGTTACTATCGCTCATGCTGTGCGTGAGAGACGCTACCATCCCTTTGCTGGTGAAATCAAAGCACTGGTGGATAAACACTTTTCGTTCAGTTCAGAGGTCTTCTATGAGGTTGCCGAGGTAGATGATCTGATGCACGAAGGGTTCGCCATCCAAAAAGGCCGTATTACCGCTGCCTGGTTGCAAGAGCATGTTTCTCCACATGCAGAAGTCTATGTCTGTGGCCCTCACGCTTTTATGCAAGTAATGATCTCAATATTGCTTAGACAAGGACATCCACAATCACAGATTCATTGGGAAGTTTTCGGCCCGGCACTGGCTTTTTCACCTATCTCATCTACAACTTCACCAGTAAGCCCCTCAGATTACTGTAAATTTTGGAATTAAATGGGCGGATGCTGACGAAATTTGACAATGAAATGGGTGGTTCGTGGGAAGCGAGAAATGGCCAGCAGAGCGGAAAGAGCAGTCTTGTGGCAAGGAGCAAAAACGTTTCTGACTCTCTTCCTCATTTTGTCGCCCATTTCATGAGCAAGCTTCCGCCCACGGAATTTCAAAATTTACACCCGGTGATGGAGTACCAGTAAGTCCAGACAGAGTCATCTTGATAAACGTTCCTTTCTTGTTCTTCTCTCCAGCACCCAACAAGTACCCTGGATTATACAGCACAATGAAATGGATGTGGCTGTCCGAACCGTTCAAAGACGATGTTCCACTGTCAAAACCACGCTCTGGAGTGCCGCAAAGTGACAAGGCTATCACCTTTCTGATGCTCCAAAGCGTGGTAGGGCATAGATATCTGTATCCACAACGAAAAACTGTGCTGTACTTATCTACTTTGGTAGCAAGGATCTTCCTTAACACCGGGCCAATTAGAGAGGTCTGACGGCTAGCAAGGAGAAGGCATTAGGAGGAGATGAACATGCACTCACGGTTTGTATCCATGGCTGAAACCACAACAGCTGCCAGCACGCCTTGGTGGCTCGCCATGATCGCAGGGATCACAGCATTTATTGTTGGATTGTTGCTCCTTATCTCGCCAGGAATGACGCTGCTCGTGCTCATCCAGCTCTTAGGAGCCTACTGGTTAGTGACTGGTATCCTGGCTTTGGTCAGTCTGGGTACTAAT
>CBJMBI010000596.1:0-2894 GCA_966427955.1 uncultured Ktedonobacterales bacterium | reverse complement strand
TTACATGGTAATAGGCAATCTGGCTGGGTAAGAGCACACCGGAAGCGCCACCCATCGCACCGATCAGCACAAAGCCAAAGAAGGCCAGCCCTACCAGGGGAAAGGATGAGGGTTCTCGAGGTCTTTGGCTATTCTCTTCCTTAGTCTCTCGATTGTGCTGTGTCATCCAGTACCTGTACGATTTGAGAGAACAAGATATCCTTATGTATCTATTATAGTACAGTTATGCACTTTTAGCAAGCAAGATATCGAAAGGGGACTTCTCCCACTCCTCAGCTTCTAATGATACCTTGCAATTATGAGAAATTTCCTATTTGCAGCAACCGAACAAATATACTATCATATTCTCAAGGAGTAATCATGACGTTATAAAAAACGGAAAACCGCTCCCTTTTCCTCATAGAAAAGAGAAGTAATATTGGCCTATACCGATACTTAAGACTCTTCCCTTGATAACAGGAGTGATGTACTTTCTGTTATCTTAGTGAGGAGATTTCTTTTCAAAAACAAAGACATTACAATAACCGTGATGTTCTAGTAGTACATAGGACATTATGTCTGATCATTATGTAATGAGGGAATGCCAGAAACTTCTCATCTTGAGGAAGTTGAGTTGGCTTATCCTATCGTGTCACCCTTGAATTAAGAAGGATATGTAAGAACATGCCTCATTTAGAAAGAATAAAGTCGAATCTATCCGAGAGTCAGTCAAACTCGAAAAACAGTACTGATGTGTTAAAAAACATTGTTACACGTTCCTATAGCCTGCCAAAAGAGTATAATCAAACTATACAATTAGAGGTGGCAACAGGAGTGCAACAAGAAAAGAGTTCTTATTCACAGAAAACAAGGGATGTACAGAATCTCTTTGAAGAGAGGATTAATAAACATATCAAGGAATATACAGACAGATATCATGAATGTAAATCAAAATTGGAAGAATTGGAGAGGAATCTTAAAGTATCTCATGATCGATTGATGGAACTCAAAAAAGAATGGCAGGAACAGAAAAATGAACATCAAGCCATTTTCAGTGATAGCGAGAAAGTGTTAGTAGGCTACGAACAACTGAAAAGTGATCCCCAAAAATTTGAAGAGGAACACCATAGCAAGATTGAGGCCAGAGTGAATCCTATGCTAGATCAACTTCACAATCTTCGTAAAAAGATGGATAATCTGGTAAAAACAATAAAAGAAGATCCTAATAAAATAATAGAAAAAGAGATATATAACATCAGGGATGTAAAGATACCTTCTCTGCGAGAACAAATGCAAGAGGCGTCGATTACCCCTACCGACAAGCTTTATATACAGCGCACAAATTTCGAGTCAGCATATCAAAAAATGGAAGCAATCTATACTGATATTGACCAAGAATTGGCGAAGTATAGCCCCGGTACAGCTCCTGAGGCCCAGAAAAGTGGGACAACTTCACTTCCAGAAGTAACTCAGATCAATCACTTGTTCAGCAAGGTGAAGCTAGCCCAAAGATTGATAGATGATTTGGGCTCGTGGGGTTCACCTGAGTTACGGGAACAAGTGAAGACACTGGTGGAGAATATTGAACAGCTTCATCAGCATGCCATCGCTACCCAGGAACAGTATAACCAGATCAAGACAGATGTTAGAGAACTCTGCCAGGAACAGGAGAAATTCGATAACCTTGACGATAAGTTCTGGGACCATACAGATTCATCCGTTTATAGCCACTATTACCCGAAAGATCGCGTACTCAGCGAGGAAAGTATTGACATTGATAGCACATTGCCTGGGCCATGTGGCATCTTGGCTATAAGACTGGGCTTGCGCAAATTAGGCATAGACATCGAAAATAATGCTACAGAGGATAATATTGCTAAAATAGTTAATTATTCAAAAGAAATAGGAACACAATCTTGGAATGTCAATCGAGCATTCCACTACTATGGCTTCGATTATGTATCCAGAAAGGGATTGCTAACTATAGAGCAGATTGATCACATAACAAAACAGGGCCATGTCGTTGAGTTAGGGGTATTCAAACCCGAAATTGGAGGACATTCCCTGCTCATTCTGAGAGTAGAAAGAACAAATGAAGGCAACTTTGTTGTCTTTTTTGATCCCAATGGTAGGAAAGTACGGAAGCTAGAGTATAAATACCTTGAGAGAATCTCAATAGGTGCCTACACATATCCTTCGGAGAGACAGATAGAAACACGGGAGCCCATTCTCTTAAAGGCTCGGGTGCAAACAATGGTTAGGAGAATTTGGGCTTGTTGTATTAAAGCGAGTTCGAGGGGCGAGAGCTAGAAAAGTAGTATGTAGAGAGCAATGACCTGCAAGGGTCGGAAGCATGAGCGATTGTGCAGAGTCATAGGATGCACTCGAGACCACGATCAATACGCATCAATCTAAGAACCGATGAGTTTTTTCGTGCAATAGGTTGATGCGTATTAGATCTACCCAGTGTGTCACTAGCGGTAATAGGCTTGACTGGGCTGAGCAAACCTAATGGGAGCACGGCGCTTGGGCCGCTGACCAAAGAGCAGGTACAACAGTGGTCCAAGGACAACAAATGGAGGAAGCAGCCAGATGACTGCTAACCAGATGAGCTTGCCCGAAAGAGAACGATCATCCTCAAGGATCATCACTGTTTCAATGATATGGCCGAGTACTGGTACGAAGATGATAATCAGGAACAAGAGTGTGTTTGCTAAACAGCCTCTGTTTTGTGACATTGTTTCGTCTCCTTATTTCTATTGATAAGGGCTTCAACTCAATAGTCGAAATAACTTCTTTGAGCATTCTTGCTACGTTGCGTTTTGGTGTTCTAGATATTCCACGAATGAAGTGATATATCGGTTGCAAAGGCATAACCGTTCCTGTTTTTTCTTGTCGCCAATCTGGATGCTGTT
>CBJMBI010000595.1:0-2895 GCA_966427955.1 uncultured Ktedonobacterales bacterium | reverse complement strand
ATCTGTCAGATTGGTAAAGCATACCGTAACGAGGTCACACCCGGTAACTTCTTGTTCCGTCAGCGCGAATTTGAACAGTGGGATTTGCAATTCTTTGTCCATCCCGGCGAAATGGAACATTGGTTTGAGTACTGGAAGCAGTATCGCTTCGACTGGTATAAGAGCATTATCAATCATAAAGATCGCTTGCGTATTCGTGCGCATGGTGGTGACGAGCTGGCTCACTATGCCAAGCAGGCATTTGATGTTGAGTATCAGACTATTCTGGGCTGGCAAGAATGGGAAGGCATTCACTGGCGGCAGGACTGGGATCTCTCCCGTCACTCGCAGTTTAGTGGTCAAGATCTCAGCTACACAGATCCCATTACCAAGGAGCGGTATATTCCCTGGATTGTTGAGACCTCTGGTGGTGTTGATCGCACGTTCCTCAATCTTCTGCTTGATGCATACGAAGAGGAGCCTGATCCAGCAGGTAAAGAGCCGCGTACAGTGTTGCGCCTGCATCCAACGTTGGCTCCGGTCAAGGTCGCAGTCTTCCCATTGCAGAAGAACAAGGAGGAACTCGTTACAACTGCAAAGTCTATTCACAAGAATTTGCAGCGCTTAATGGTTTCGCAGTATGATGATATCGGCAACATTGGTCGCCGCTATCGCCGTCAGGATGAGATTGGTACACCATACTGTGTGACAGTTGACTTCCAGACTTTGGATGATCAGACGGTGACTGTGCGTGAACGTGATCTAATGACCCAGGTTCGTATCCCCATTAGTGAGTTACAGGCGTATCTCCTGGAGCGAGTAACCTGGAAGTAGCAGAGTAACCTTCGGATGTGGGGACCCGGTGTATCCGCCGGGTTCCTACCTGCGAGCGAGAAAAGAAAAATCACTTATGCTGTTGCCTGTGTAATGATGTCCGGCAATTTATTGCTTGTAATATAGGAACCTGATTATGATGTTTGACGTTTTCATCCGGCAACTAGTAAGCAGGACAGCGATAGTATCCTGCACCCGCTTCAGCGGGCCGTATAGTGCAGTAGGGACTCGCTTCAGCGCGTCTGTTGTTCTCCACCAGACATCGCTAGAGGAATTGATTAAACCATCATTATCTGTCCCCTGTGGTAGCCCCTCATGACACGTATCGTTTCATATAACATCCTAGCGGGTGGTTATGACCTGAGAACAAAGGGTGCCCGCCGTACTGAGCAACTGATCAAAATCATTTCTTCTGTGCAGCCAGATATTGTAGGATTGGTAGAGGCACTCAATCCCCAGATGACAGAAAAACCAACGGTACTTGATGAACTTGCAGAAGCATTGGGTATGCAGCTAATCACTAGTAGTAGCAAATTTGCCCGTAGTCAGGGCTATCCGATCGCGCTACTTACCCGTTTACCAATCGTCTATAGCAAGGTACACTTTCTCTCTAGTTCTCACCCCAAGCCATTGTTGGAAATATGCGTAGAGGAGGCTAATCATCAACACCTAACGGTCTTTCTGGCCCATCTGTCAGCGGCTTTCAATCATGGCTGGGCTGGCAATCATTTGCGGCAACGTGAGGTAGAGGACATATTACATGTCATGGCATTGCTACGAGCAGAAGGTACCCCCCATCTCTTGATGGGCGATTTCAATACACTTTCTCCTGGTGATGCCTTTAAAGCTAATTTCCTCTTGCGTTATGTGCTGGAACTCGATGCAGAATACTCTGCTGGTCGATTGGCTGCTGGCCTGCCCTACCTTGATGGTATTATTCCTCCTCATTTACGCTTCCTTAGGCCGTTGTTGCAGACGGTAGCTAAGAGCACAGTACTGTCTGGTCTCTTTGATATGGCGGCCTATTTCTATGCTCCACGTGGTGCTATTCGTCCATGGCACAAACTATATATAGATTGCTTCCGGCACCTACATCCTCATGAATGGGGCTTTACCTGCCCTGCTGTTGCCCCCGCTGGACGTATCGATTATATCTTTGCCTGTCCAGTGCTGGCAGATCGGCTGACGAGTTGCTCTGTTATCACGGAAGGTGGAGGAATGCCAGCGGATCGTGCCAGTGATCACTTCCCTGTGGTTGCCGAGTTTGATCTCAAGCGACTTGAGTGATGTTTGTCTAGTACGCACAGGATCAACTATTTGCGTCTTGCTGGTCGGTGGCGATAAATCATCACAGGCAAAAGACATTGTCCGTGCGAAAAAAATGGCTCGCGAGTTAAAGGAGACCAAACAATGAAAACAACATACGAAGAATTCGATGCCGCGGCTTATCTCAACAATGATGAAGTCATTGCCGAATATCTGTCTGCGGCAGCCGAAGATCCAAACCCTAATGTCTTTGTTGCTGCTCTTGGTGACGTAGCGAGGGCGCGAGGCATGGCACAGATCGCTAAAGATGCGCAACTGGGCAGGGAGAGTCTGTACAAAGCCCTGAGCATAGATGCACACCCACGCTTTGAAACCATTCATGCTGTCTTACATGCCCTTGGTGTGAAATTCGTCGTTGTTCCTGAAAACAGGGATTGAGCACGAGATTACTCCGCACATCACTTTTGCAGCTCTGGAGTGAGACTTTGAGCTGACATACCTCATTTCAAAGTTGCATAAAAGGATTCCCTCCTCGAGGAGCCACAGGTGGAAAATCATTGATACGTGCAGATAATATATTAGATGACGTAGTTTGTTCATCAAAGGTAGGGAACAGATGATCGGCATAGGCCAGCAGATTGGAAGTTATCAATTTGATGCACTTCTGAACAAAAAAATCAGTATCGTACCTGCTGTTACCTGTGAGCAGGCGCGATACCGACAGATGAAAACATCCCAGGCTTCATCAGGCAACCCAGGCGAGATCTAACGTTGCCAGATACTGAGCTTCAATATAAGCTTGGCTAGCCCCTGCTG
>CBJMBI010000594.1:0-2898 GCA_966427955.1 uncultured Ktedonobacterales bacterium | reverse complement strand
ACAAGCGTGACAATCTCTATCTTGCTTCCCTCTTTCAAAGAGGCTTGATCAAACCCTGTCCGTGGCACAATTTCACCATCTAGTTGTACGACAACATATTTGGGAGTAATATTAAGTTCGCGCAACAGGTCAGCAACCGTGCTCCCAACTTTGGCAGTACGGGGTTGGCCATTGGCAATTATAGTAAAGGTATCTCTCTGATTTATCTCGTCCATCAAGGAACCTCTAGCCTTTGTATGGGAACCGTTCCCTTCTTTCAAGATATAACTGCCCTAAGCTCTTCAACTGCTTTCCGCACATCCTTGGCCTTAAGAATAGCAGAAATAACTGCCACTCCATCAGCGCCCGCTTCCATTGCCAGTTTGGCTGTCTCTGTAGTTATTCCACCAACAGCTAGCACAAAGCAAGAAGGATATGTTTGCTTAATCATACGTAGCAGACCAAGGCCACTGGTTGGCTCCCCTGGATGGGAAGGCGAGGCAAAAATGGTACCAGCTAGCAGAAAATCTGCTCTGTCATCAACAGCTGCCTGCGCCTCCTGCAAAGAATGGATAGAGGCACCAAGCAGATAGTCCGTCCCAACCAACTTTCGAGCAACAGGTAGAGGTAAGCTTCGTTTGCCAAGCTGAAAACCACCGACCTGGACAGCTAAACCAACGTCGAGACGATCATTGACGATGAATGCAGCTCCATGCTGCTGGCAAAACGGCTGTAATTGCAAAGCTAGGGCATAGAGTTCGGCAGCCGAAAGTTGATGCCCACGCAATTGGAGCATAGTCACCCCCGCAGCCAAAGCTACCTCAACAATTTCTAGCAAGTTGGGGACTGTAGGATCTGTGATCAGGCAAAGCTGAGGACGCCTCAACTTAAACGCACACATCTTATTCACGATCCGCGTTGAGAAGACTGCGAGAGAGTTGCCATACCAGCTGTTGGACTACTGGCCGAGGCATAGGGCTGACGTGGGATGCGCCCAGCCAGGAAGGCTGCATGCCCAGCTTCAACTCCTAATTTTATAGCCTGTGCCATCTGAATAGGATTTTGCGCCTGAGCAATTGCGGTATTAACCAAGCATGCAGAAGCTCCCAACTCCATTGCAAGAGCGGCATCAGAAGGTGCGCCTATACCAGCATCAACTACGACAGGCACACGTGCTTGCTCAATAATAATCTGGATCTGAGGTAGGTTGAGCAAACCCTGACCCGAGCCAATTGGTGAACCCAGTGGCATGACAGTCACAGCACCTGCTTCCTGTAAGCGTTGTGCCAGAACAGGGTCAGCGTTGATATAGGGTAACACGTCGAAACCTTCTTCAACAAGCGCTTTAGTAGCCTCTAAGGTGGCAATTGGGTCGGGTAGTAAGTACTTAGGATCGGGAATAACTTCCAATTTGACCCAACGCGGTAATCCCATTGCCGCTGCCAGACGCGCAGTCTGGATAGCCTCTTGAGCCGTTTTGCAGCCAGCAGTGTTGGGAAGAATGGTATAGCGATTAGTATCGATATAGTCGAGCAGACTTGGCTGCTGAGGATTAGAGAGGTCCAACCGACGCAAGGCTACGGTGATAATCTCCGAACCACTCGCTTCAAGACTAGCTCTCATTTCCTCAAAAGTCCGATATTTGCCCGTACCAACCATAAGCCGCGAGTGGAACTCACGTGCTCCTATTTTTAATACATCCATAAAAATTCCTTTCTATGAACTCTGCCTTTTCAATTCACCAAGCGACTACCATCCCAGCCACCAAATCGATCGGGATCGTACGCACTCAGATCCAGACCAAAAGGAGCCGCTCGTCCTTGAATAAGTTCAGCTAGAATATATCCAGTGAGTGGTCCTAGCAAAATACCATTGCGGTAATGGCCACTTGCTAGCCATAATCCAGGCCTGCTTCGACTTGCCCCCAACAGAGGCCATCCGTCAGCAGATTTTGGACGCAAGCCAATCCAGCTACGTTCAAAACCTCCTTCCAACAATCGGGGAGCAATTTCAGCCACCGTGGCTAATAATGTCGCTATCCCGCGAGCACTCACAGTCTTGTCAAAGCCTACACTCTCTGAAGTTGCTCCGACATAAATAGTGCCATCTTTTTTGGGGACCAGATAACTCAATCTATGATAGTAAATCGTATGCAACAATAGCAGATGAGGAGGTGGTTGCAAAGCAAGCATTTGTCCTTTAATAGGTATAATAGCCGGTGAGACGGTTTCTACATGCCATCCGGCGGTCCAAGCCCCTGTAGTCAGTATAATATGCTCTGCATACATTTTCCCCAGGTTGGTCTCAATGCCAACTACACGCTGCCCTTGAAGTAACAAACGACCTACATTTCGTCCAGTAAAAATGTGTGCTCCGTGCAATGCTGCACCGCGTGCATACGCTAGGGTTAACTTCGGGGCACTCACATTATATTCATAAGGCGAGAGCAATACTCCCCTTATCTTGGGCGAAAGCAAGGGTTCGATAGTCAATGCACTCTCTGCATCAAGCCATTGCAAACCCGGCAAGAACTGTTCTTGCTTGGCTTTCACTGCCTGCAAGGCCATTACTTCATCATCGCTAAAGGCCGGATGCAGGATTGGAACTTTGAACAAGCCAATATCAATTCCGGTCTCCTGCATTAACAGTTGATCTAGGTCTTGATAGTAATGCAGTCCAGAGAGACAGAGCTGTAGGAACTGGGAAGTTTGTTCGGTCTCAGTGTCGATTTCCATAGCTTCCGTCAGAGGAGCCAACATACCCGCGGCAGCCATTGATGCTTCACTGGCTATCCCTTCCCGTTCGACAACAGCCAGCCGTAATCCAAGCTTGGCAAGGTGATAGGCAATTGAACAGCCAATCACACCAGCTCCTACGACTAAAACATCATAGCGCTCTTGCTGCATTGTCTCGTCCTTC
>CBJMBI010000593.1:0-2900 GCA_966427955.1 uncultured Ktedonobacterales bacterium | reverse complement strand
GTGCAATCCCATAGCCCGCCCAACGACAACGGCGGGCTTTTTGTTGTGCCTTGACGCGGCTGGTGAGCGAATTCAATAATGCCTGGGTGTGTACGTCTACGTACACGTTTACACACATGAAAGGAATGCATATTATGCATGTTATCACACTTAGCAATAACAAGGGCGGTATAACTAAGACCACCTCTACGATCAATCTAGGCTATGGTATAGCTCGTAAAGGGTATAAAGTGCTCATTATCGACACAGACGCCCAATGTAACACTACCTACTCCCTCACAGGCAAGATGGATCATGATGCGAGCTTATTTGATGTACTCATCCAAGGGGGAAAGCTTGCTGATATTATCGTCCCCACTCAGCAAGAAGGGATGGATTTAGCTCCCAGCTCCATCAACCTGAGTGCGGCTGATCTGCTCATGGCGTCGGCTCCAGGCCGTGAACGCAAACTGGCTAAAGCCCTAGCTCAGGTCAACGGGTATGATTTTGTCCTGATCGACACACCGCCAAACTTGGGAGTCCTGACCGTGAACGCGTTCATAGCGTGCGATAGCGTAATTATCCCCATCGCACTCACCACCTACGCACTCATCGGCATCAGCATACTTGAGCAGACCATGCAAGAGCTGAGGGACAACCTAGATGTGGAGTTGCCAGTGCTGGGAGTCCTTGCGAACCTAGACGACCGTACCAGGATAAGCAAGGACGTACTCGTGGCTGTCAAAGAGCACTTTGGAGAGAAGGTATTTGAGACAGTCATCCCAAGAAACATCAAGGTTGAGGAAGCCCATAATCAGATAGCGTGTCTCTACGATTATGCCCCACAGAGCACAGGAGCTAAGGCCTACACAGCGCTGGTAGAGGAGGTTTTAGAACGTGTCGCCAAAGGATAAGAAATTTGTCAACCCTCTGTTGAGGTCTACGGAGCCACCAACTGAGGAGCCTACGCAAACATCCACAGAGACGGCTCCACAGACCAATACACAAACAGTAACGGAGATGTCTACACATACTACCACATCAGCACCCACAGAGATACCTACACAGACGCCTACAGATACTACTAAGTCTGCTACTACGTACACGTCTCTTGATGATGGCATAGACGAGCCTGTAGCGCGTCGCAAGAGAGGAAAGCAAGCTTTTGATAAAACACATACGCGGTGGACAATCTGGATTAGGAAAAGCCTGAAAAAGCAGATCGAGAAATTGGCTAAAGAGCAGGAGGTTTCACATGTAGCCCTAGCTGAAGAGGCTTTCAGGGACTTGTTGAAGAAGTATGAAGGCCAATAGCCATCACATCACCAAAGCCCTCAGAAATCGACCCTAGCGCGATCTGAGCATACAAAAAAGAGAGAGGTAGGTTGACTACCTCTCTTGTGCTATTCGGGCTCCTTCCCTAGACGATGATAGGTCCGTCTTTAAAATAGTCCCAAGCCCATTCAAAATCACAACCAGCAGCTTCAGCAGCAAGCCTGTCCTCTTCCCGGTCCCCCACATAGAGCGTGTCATGGCGATCAATCTGGAAATGGTCCATAGCCTCTATGAGCATCCCTGACCCTGGCTTGCGACGGTCCCACTCGCCTTTGTACAAATCTGGCACGGTCAACGCTTTCACCTTGGCACGCTGCCGTGCTTTTTCTGAGGTATCGTGATAGCAGACAAAACAGGCATCCATGCGTCCTTCCATCTTCTGCTTGAGAAGTTGCAAGTCCATCTGTTCAGGAGTAAATATTCCCCAAGCTGCTCCTCCTTGATTAGTCACAATGGCAATTTTAACACCTTGCGTGTTCAACTGATGAATGTGCTCTAGACGACCATCAATCCACATCTGATCATCAATCGTCTTTGGAAATTGTTCCCCACTTGCGGGTTTTGTCAAAGTCCAATCACGATCAAAAAGTACGAGTTTATAGGACATAATTTTAATCGACATGTGTTAATCCTACCTCATCTGCAAAGTGGCAAGAGTTACCTTGCCACCGAATACTATTCCTTTCTAATCTTTCTACAACCTGTTGCATCTCATTAGCAAGATTTTTGAACTCTTCCTCACTAAGGAAAATGTTACGCACTTCAAGTCCTATCTCTAGTGCATCTTCTTCAAGTACGCCACGAAGGAAGTCGCTAGCCATGTTTCTGGCCAGCCGCTTGAGTTCGATTTTCTTCATATCGGGTCCTTTCTGGTCTAGTGCCATAGACCGCTACACTATGCTATATCTTGATCAAATGACAGCAGCAATTGTGTCGTTTGCACTGGGCACTCTGTAGTTACAACGCGTGGGGTATTGCGTCTACCACGTCTTCTAGACAACTCTGGATTGCATCTCTGCTCAATGTACTTGAGACACTCGGTCTCTTTCCTGAGAGAGAGCATAACGTCTTCGTTCATCTCGATCTTTTGACGACGTATCTGGGGATCTCTGGCAAGAGTCCAGAAGTCTAATTGAGTGCCTTGTACTATTGTTTGCTCTAGCTCTCTTATGCGATTTCTTGCATCCAGGAAAGCATCCACAAGTCTATCATGCCACTCATCAGCTTCTACCCCTTTCTTCAAGCTTCCAGCTAGAATGAGGCTTTGACGTTCATCTAGCATATAGAAGGTCTCTGGACGCCCTCCAGAACTGCCCTTAGAGGGTTTAGCTTCATTGTGAAGCAAAACTGATTTAGCCTCAAGCCTGTTCTTGTGACGACGAATAGATTGCAAAACTACCTTGTGGTCATAGTTCAACTGTGTAGCTAGCACACGGCTATCAAGACGGTTCTCTCCATTGACACTGACGACAATTAATTCAGACATGTGATATCCTTTTCCCGAGTGCTTAACGAGTTCCTAGCTCAGCACTCAACTAGTAGCTGGGCTGTATGCAGTCTTCTTGGTCGGAGTGTGCATACAGCCC
>CBJMBI010000592.1:0-2906 GCA_966427955.1 uncultured Ktedonobacterales bacterium | reverse complement strand
TAAAGAAATGTGCGAGACGATTGGCTTGTTGGTCAAGCTCCTGGTACGTAAGTTGGGATGACCCGCAGATGACGGCAGTTTCATGCTGTCGCCAATCACAAGTCTGCTCGAAGAATTCAGGCAGGCGTTCCGCACGCACCCTTTTGATGGCCCGCATCATTGCAGTGGTTTTCCCAGTAAATGACAGTCGCTCCAAGCGCGCCTTTTTTGGGCGCATCTTTTTTGGAGTTCGCGGCATCATGGGAATTTCAGCTCTTGGTGTCTCAGCGACATGCTGAAGCGTCCGTCTATCTTTTTGTAAAAAAGAAGAGTCAGTATGCTCATCTATATTCATCAATGAAACCTAAGTAGTAACCCTTCTGCTAAAAAAACATCAAACGCTGAAAACATGAAATGGAATGCGAAGTACTGCTACTCCACTTATTTTCTAAAGGATTGGGAGCATGTCTATGACTGTAGCCGAATTAGAAAGCAGAGCATAGCTTTCAGAGTAGTCCGTTTTAGGCTGACCAGTTTTCATTCATGCATTGCAAACAACTTGCAATTGAGATCGTGCTAACGGATAAAAAGATAGGCAATTTTGACTATCTGTTGCTTACCAAAGAAATAAATTGTTGTATTCTAATACATATTACGCACGATGTGTACTAAAATAATCAGCTACCAGATTAACACAAGCGAGTATACTGAACATATTCAGATATGTCAAGTGACTTTCAATTCCTTTGACAGTTTAGATCAGATTTCAAATATGGTTGAGAAATCATCACTCAGAGTTTGGGAATGCAACCCTTGGGGAAGAGCATTTTCTCTGGCAAGAGCATGCCAAGTTACTCTATGCTCCATGTATGTGCTTGTTTTACTTGTAAAGCATTATGAAAGGTTATGATTCATGCCTGACTCATGGCGAAAAATGGCGTTTACAAGCTCTAAATTGTAACCTATTTAACATTGACTTTTTTTACTTAAAAATGTATCCTCCCTGACAGGGTATAGCAGGTTAGTGTATAACCAGCCTGGATACACAGGCTATATGATTGTTCTGAGTTTGTTCCCTTGCTCTTTCTGGAGGGTTAGGTAACGAGGGGTGGAGATACAGGTAGCCTTCTCAAGTTGATTAGTTGGTGATCCTACTTCAAGAAATATAAATTGATCTATTTGCATATGTTATTATAGATATTTTTAGCAACGGATCGATCATATGGTTATTCTTGTTGTGGGTATATATCTAAGTCGGCCTCGCGTGTAAGGCATATCCTAGATAGGCTACATTTCCTGCTTGCTTCTGCTCTTCCAGTGCTGACGATGGTAGCATGAGAGGGATTCTTTGCTTGCAAATGGCACGAATTTTCTCATGGTAGTCAGCATATGTGAATGTTTTTTCTTTGCTTGTGAAGGTTTTCTGCAGATGCCTTGTTACTGAAAATAGCATTCGCGCTATTGATGTTTAGGTTAGATCTTTTGGGCTTCCTGCCAATGGTTTTAGCAAACAAAGCGCAAGTGTCTTTTGGCTTAGCTTTGTAATAGCCGGGTTTAAACATCAATATATGAGAATATATCGTTGTTATTAAGGCCAGAGTTTTTAACAATAGATGCTCGTTATGTCCACTCAACCTGTCCTCGGTATCCGTGGGTTGTGTGTGTGAAAGAAGCTGTTTAGAAATATTGAGAGATACTCGAAGATAGTTTGACCTCTTCAAGCGAGATTAGGCATGGCCTATGTGTAAAGCGTAGAGAGGGATTTTCATTATATATTCGTCTCAACGCGCTTAAAGAATTTTTATTGAGGTAGACGGTATGATAGATAATTCTGTGACTTCTGATGTTAACATGGGTAGTAAAGTATCTACAATTGAACAGCGCTATCCAAGAATCAGTGTTGTCGTTCCGGCGCGCAATGAAGCTCAAAACCTTGTCCATGTCTTGCCTCAGATTCCCTCAATCGTAGATGAGGTCATACTTGTCGATGGACATTCTACGGATGACACTATCGCGGTAGCACGGCAATTACTCCCAAAAATCAAGATCATTGAGCAGGTGGGGAAGGGAAAGGGCGATGCTCTGAGACTAGGCTTTGCTGCTTGTTCGGGAGATATCATTGTCATGTTAGATGCTGATGGGTCAGCAGATCCATGCGAGATACCGAAGTTTGTGGAGGCACTGATCAATGGGAATGATTTTGCCAAAGGTTCTCGCTATCTCCAGGGTGGTGGAAGTTACGATCTGACAGGGCTTCGTCGCCTCGGTAACTCTGGACTCAGTACCCTTGTGAACGTGCTTTTTGGGACGAAGTTCAGCGATCTCTGCTATGGCTACAATGCGTTCTGGAGATATTGCCTTGACTACGTTGAAGTTGACTGTGATGGTTTTGAAGTTGAGACCCTTATCAATATACGTATGCATAAGGCAAACTTTAAGATTGTCGAGGTTCCTAGTTTTGAACAGCCGCGTATTTATGGCGCAAGTAATCTGAATACTTTCCGTGATGGTTGGCGGGTGTTGAAAACGATAGTCAAAGAACGACTAACAAAAAATGTGCAGGTGATCAGCACAGAGGTAGCATCTGTTTCAGCTAGATAACTTAGGGAAGGAATTAGAAAGTTATGCAGGCTGGAGATCAAATTTCTGTGATTATCTGTGCATATACTGAAGATCGATTTGATGACCTCGTTGCAGCAGTAGAATCAGTACAAAGGCAAACATGTCCACCCAGCGAGATTATTGTTGTCATTGACCATAATGCAAGCTTACTTAGACGGGTTCAAGAACATCTCTCTGATGTGATTGTGGTAGAGAACACGGGAACACGTGGGTTGTCTGGTGCACGTAATAGTGGAGTAGCTCTGGCAAGAAGTGCTCTGATCGCTTTTCTTGATGATGATGCTGTTGCAGCGCCAGATTGGTTA
>CBJMBI010000591.1:0-2910 GCA_966427955.1 uncultured Ktedonobacterales bacterium | reverse complement strand
CCCATAGGGATCTTTGACCTCTCCAGAGTATTCCACGTCAAAAACAACAGGCTTGGTTACACCATGCAAGGTTAAATCGCCAGTGACTTTATATTCATTATCCCCAGCTGGCTCAACTTTCGTGCTCTTGAACGTCATCTTGGGATATTTTTCAACATCAAAGAAATCGGGAGCACGCAAATGGTTGTCACGATTTGCATCACCAGTGTCAATACTGGCCACATCAACCTCAGCTTGAACCCAGGAATTGGTAGGATTAGCTGTGTCAATTTCCAGTGCGCCACTCAAGACATTAAAGCGCCCTTTAACTGTACTTACTACCATGTGGCGTACAGAAAACGTCACATGAGAATGCGCCGCATCAATGTTCCATGCCATGGAAATAACCTCTCTTAGTAAGTTATACTTTCTTAGCAACTTCGATAACTGAACAATGTTAAGACTACCATCATTTCTTTCCTTTGTCAAGTTACTAAGATTTAATTAGCCTCCTTCTTGCTGCCTCGTAGGCCTCGTCCAGTGTGTGAAGCGCAATCGAGGCATCATACCGTTCAAGTACGAGTCGACGAGCATTCTGTGCAAGATGATGGGCCAATTTTTTGTCTTGCAGGAGCATGAGACAAGCATTAGCAACAGTTTCTGGTGTATCGGCAATAAGAAGATGTTCTCCATTATGCACAGCCAACCCCTCACACCCAATTGTCGTTGAGATAACTGGCAGCCCCATCGCCATCGCTTCAAGAATTTTGACCCTTACACCTCCACCAGAGAGTATCGGAACTACCAGGACCGTGGCATTTGTCCAAAAAGGAACGATATCGCCAACATAACCATGCACATTCACACCCTTGTACCGCCTAGCTAATGCTTGTAATGCCCGTGGTGGTCGAGGACCCACTATATCATAAGTCAGATCCGGACAAAAAGCATGGAGCCTCTCATATCCCTCCTTCAACCACCAAATTACCCCCTCGCTATTAGGAGGCCAAAACATGGTTCCAATGGTCAACAGCCGATTGGGATGAGGGTTTCGAGCTTCCCAGATGGCATCAAAGCTTCTCACATCAACTGTAATAGGAACAACCTTGATCGATACCGCCTCACCCGCTACCTCTTGCAGTGCCTGCCGATCCTCCTCACTGACTGCTAGCACGACCTGAGCACGCTGACAAGCACTTCCCTCTAGCCTACGGATGAGACGCGCTTCACGCGCCAAGAACCAGCGAGTAAGAGGATTACGTACACCCTTACGCAGGCGTTCTACAACCTGCCAGAGAGCATCATGCGCATCAAGAATGACTATGCCCGACCAGTTTTTAGGAACAAAGCGCATCATATTGAGCTGATTAATGTGTAATATATCAATGTTTTCTTCATCTAATAACTGAGATACTACTGACCGCATAGCAGTACGATCGTCACGGCGCAGCAGAAATGCATCTCCTGACACAAGACTTTCCAGTAGAAAACGTATATCACTTATCCATGAACGTTTGATTGGAACGGTTGATATCCGACAACATATCTCAAGAAGTTCCTGAGCATATTGGTTTTCCTTGATACTACGCACAAATGTACAGTATACTACACTATGATGTGTAGCCAGATGTCGCATCACCTGTAGCGTCTTGATTTTCGAACCGGCATCGGCTGGATAGGCTGAGGTCAATGTCAGTACAAGCACACGCATAAAACACCCCCCCTGACCAACAACACATGTACTAATATATCAAGCTGAATTCTACTCTTCAACTTTGGGAATAACCTTGCATATAAAAGAATTTTTATGCTTCAATTCTTCTATTTTTCAAAAAGAGCATACCTTGTCAGATTAAAAAAGTCAAGCTAAAAATAATTACAAGTTATTAATAAAACAAAAAGTACACCTTTTTCAGCACTCAATGCCCTATCATATGCCCCTATGGTAACCCAAGACAGCATGGGTCACTTCATCCATTAATGTGGTCAAATGTCATATAATTTAGCCGGATGGCTCAACAAAATTGTCATTTGTGGAGTTTTCACTTGACAGTCCACCTAGACAGCTCTTATACTACAGAAGAAAGTTTTGAATGTTGATCTACTAAGTCAACAATGCTTTGTGCAACAAACAAGGAGGCGAGACGCAATGTCTGAATATGTTCATCCTGAAGTACTGGTTACTACTAACTGGGTCGCTGACAATCTTAAGAATCCCAATGTCCGTTTAATCGAGGCTGATGAGGATGTTCTGCTTTATGAAATTGGACATATCCCAGGAGCGGTAAAGCTTGACTGGCATGTCGATGTCCAGAATCCTCTTAGCCGCGATTTTATCGACCAAAAGGGTGTAGAGCAGCTCTTCAGCCGCTGGGGTATTTCTAATGACACTACCATCGTGCTCTATGGAGACCGCAACAACTGGTACGCAGCATATTCTTTCTGGCTCTTTAAACAGTTTGGACATAAAAGTCTGAAACTGCTCAATGGTGGACGTGCAAAGTGGGAAGCCGAAGGACGCCCCTATACTAAGGAAGTTCCTCATTTTGCTGCTGCTACCTACGTTGCACAGCCAGCAGACGAAAGCATTCGAGCATTCCGCGATCAGGTTGCAGCCGGACTGAACAATCCCAACCGCCGCCTTATTGACGTTCGCTCGCCACAGGAATACACTGGCGAATTGCTCCACATGGTTAACTATCCACAGGAAGGCGCACAGCGTGGCGGACATATTCCAGGAGCTAAGAACATTCCTTGGGCTACTGCGGCCAATGCAGATGGGACCTTCAAGTCAGCCGACGAGCTACGTCAGATTTATCAGAGCAAGGACATTACTCCTGACAAAGAAGTAATTACTTATTGCCGTATCGGCGAGCGCTCAGCTCACACTTGGTTTGTCCTCACCCAATTGCTTGGTTATCCAAATGTCCG